>NZ_PIZD01000006.1:51306-88947 GCF_010365615.1 Actinomyces sp. 565 | reverse complement strand
CACCCGCATCCTCACCACAGGGGCAGGCGGGGTCCGGGTGTGGGACGCCACCACCGGCAAGAACACCCTCACCCTCACAACCAGGGACACCGACTCCGGTGCTTGGAGCCCAGACGGCGCCCATATCCTCACCACCGGACACAGCGGGGGCCAAGTCTGGGACGCCACCACCGGACATAACACCCACGGTGTGGGTATAGGTCGTTTTCCCTCCGGTGCTTGGAGCCCAGACGGCGCCCATATCCTCACCACCGGACACAACGGGGCAATGGTCTGGGACTCCACCGGCCGCATCGTCAACAAACTCACTACCGAGCACACCGGCCCCAGCGTCTGGAGTCCAGACGGCGCCCGGATCCTCACCGCCGGAGATCACGGTGTCCTTGTTTGGGATGCCATAAGCGGTCGTCGAGTCTGCACGCTTACCTCCGCTTACGCCGAGGGAGGTGCGTGGACTCCTGATGGCAGCCGCATCCTCACCACCGGACCTCATGGCGCACGCCAATGGGATGCTGAGACTGGGAAGCCGATCGGAGTGATCATCGAGCCGCTCCCTGAAGGGGAAGTAGTCGTTCGCGATGCGGTGACTGAGGAGGTGCTCGGCGCGAGTCCTGGGGCCTGGCGCTGGCTTGGCTACGCCGCCATGATTGACGGCCAGATGACCCGTCTGCCTGCAGAACTATACGGCCCGCTGCCGCCGTTGAAGCAGGCCGGATCCTGACTCACACCTGGCGCTGCGCCCGGACGCTGGCGTACAGGCAAATGGCGGCGGCGGAGGCGACGTTCAGGGACTCTGCCATTCCGTAGATCGGGATCGAGACCACCGTGTCCGCCGCATCCAGGGCCGCAGGCGCCAGCCCGCGGGCCTCGTTGCCCAGCAGCCAGGCCGATGGCGCGCCGAGCTCCGCCTCGGCGTCGAACAGGCTCACCGTGCCGTGCCCATCGGCAGCGAGCAGCCTCAGCCCCGCCGCCCGCAGTGCGCGCACGGCCTCCTCCAACGTGACACCGGCCAGCACCGGCAGGTGAAACAGGGAACCTGCCGTGGCGCGCACGACCTTCGGGTTCGTCGGATCCACGCTGCCCTTTACCAGCACCACGGCGTCAGCGCCGGCCGCATCAGCGGCGCGAATGATGGTGCCGGCATTGCCGGGATCCTGTGCCTCGGTCAACACCGCCACCAACCGCGCGCCGAACAAGGCCGTCTCCAGGGCCGAGCCTGAGAAGGCGCCGGCCTCGCGCGCGGCGTCGCTCTCCGTCACGGGTGCGGCAGCCCCCGCTCCTCCCCCGCTGGCCCCAGGCTGCGGCCGGGCCGCCACGGCGTCGGTCCTCACCACGGCGAGCACCCCCTGCGCGTCGGCGCTCATGGCTCGCATGACCTCGGGGGTGACCAGGTGGGTGTACAGGCCCGCCCGCGCGGCGGCTTCGGCAATGTCGGCGTGGGCCTGGGCCGCCTCCTCAGTGAAGTAGACGTCGAGCACGTGGCCGGCGACGTGCCGCACCGCCTCGCGCGCGCCCTGCGGCCCCTCCACCAGGAAGCGACGGTACTTGCTGCGGGCGGCGCGGCGGGCCAGCCCGGCTACCCGGGTGATGCGGGCGGCCGCGGGGTTGTCCAGGATCGCGCTCGTGCTCATGGCCGCAGGTTACCGGCCGTATAAGACCGACCCCCGCAACCAGGCCACGCCTTCGGCGCGGGGATTGATTGCGGGGGTCGACTCTGGTTATCGGCCACGCATGGCGACCTCTACATGCCTGACGTCAGCGCGAAGCTCAGGCCTTAGGGGCGTTGACGTCCGCGGGCAGGGCCTTGCGTGCGGTCTCAACCAGCGCCTTGAAGGCGGCGGGCTCGTTGACAGCCAGCTCGGCGAGCATACGGCGGTCCACCTCAACCCCTGCCAGGCCCAGGCCCTGCATGAACCGGTTGTAGGTCATGCCCTCGGCGCGGGCGGCGGCGTTGATGCGCTGGATCCAAAGACGGCGGAAATCGCCCTTGCGGGCGCGGCGGTCGCGGAAGGCGTATACGCCGGAGTGGGTGACCTGCTCCTTCGCCTTGCGGTACAGGCGAGAGCGCTGCCCGCGGTAGCCGGAGGCGCGGTCGAGTACGGTACGACGCTTCTTCTGGGCGTTAACAGCCCGCTTCACACGTGCCATTTGATGACTCCTTCAAGTGTTGTGGGCCGATCAGCGACCGAGCAGACGCTTGACCTGACGGGTGTCCGCCGGGGCCACGGGCTGGTCCTGGGACAGCTTGCGCTTGCGGCGGGAGGACTTGACCTCCAGCAGGTGGCGCTTGCCGGCCTGCTCGCGCATGAGCTTGCCGCTTCCGGTGACCCGGAAGCGCTTCTTGGCACCGGAGTGCGTCTTGTTCTTCGGCATGTTAGTTTCCTCATTCTCGGTCCCCGACGCCGGATGGGCCGGGGGCTGCGGACCTCGTCGTGTGACGGGGCTGGGTATGTGTGCAGTATGTGCGCGTGCCCGCGGGGCGGACCTGCTGCCGGTGCGGGCTCATTCGCCCGCGGCGGCCTCCTCGGCGGCCTTCGCCTCCACCTTGGCCTCGCGTGCGGCCCGGGCGGCCTGCTTCTCGGCCCTACGGCTGGCGCGGGCGGCCTCACGGCGCCGACGCTGGTCGGACTTGACTTCCGCCTTCTTACGAGTGGGAGACAGGACCATGACCATGTTGCGGCCGTCCTGGCGGGGGTGGGACTCGATGTTGCCCAGCTCGGCGACCTCCTCGGCCACGCGCTGCAGCAGCCTGATGCCCAGCTCCGGGCGGGACTGCTCGCGGCCACGGAAGCGGACGATGCACTTGACCTTGTCACCACCCTTGAGGAAGCGCTCGACATGCCCCATCTTGGTGGCGTAGTCGTGCTCGTCGATCTTGGGCCGGAACTGGATTTCCTTAAGTTGGGTGTTCGCCTGGTTGCGCCGGGCGTCGCGTGCCTTCATGGCCGACTCGTACTTGAACTTGCCGTAGTCCATGAGTCGGCACACCGGAGGGCGCGCATCGGGGGCGACCTCTACGAGGTCAAGGCCTGCCTCCTCAGCCAGGCGGAGAGCGTCCTCCACCCGGACAATGCCGACCTGCTCGCCGCTAGGGCCGACCAGTCGTACCTCGGGGACGCGGATCCGTTCGTTGATACGGGGCTCGCTGATGACTGTTCCTCACTCTTGTCAGTGGTTACCGTTTGCAACGAAGAATGCCTCCGCCGCTAACGCGTGCGAAGGCCTTTCATGTGCTCGTCAGAGCACAGTCGCGAGCACCCATACGGGTGCGCGACTGCGAGGATCGCTCCCCGCATGACCCGGCCCCTTGGGGGACCCAGGTGGGATTTCTCCGCTTGCGTGCCGGAGCCGTGACTCCGGCCGGTCGGTGCCAGAGTCTAGCAGCCTTATCCCGCGCCGACGCCGCAGCAAGCGCCCGCAGACACGTGACAGTTCCCATAAGCGCATTGCCCTGGGCATCACGTCCCCTGACCATCAGGCGGGCACCGGACACAGCTCCACGGTGTCGATGAACTCCCCCCAGGCCGGGTTGACCATCACATACTGGCACTGCTCCAACGTCGCAGCCACGGCGGGCGTGCCGGCGGATGCGTCTACGCGGATGAACACCCGCAGCTCGGCGTCCTCGCCGGGGGCGAAGGCAACCCCGGTCACCCCGTCGATGGCGCCCAACTGAGCGGCCACCTCCGCCTGCACCGGCTCGTTGCGCCAGGAGGGGATCCAGTCCTCTCCCCCAGCCAGGGCCACCACCGCAGGACGCGGCAGGCGCAAACCGCGCGTGCCCGGGTCGAGTACCCACAGCTGATCGGTTTGCAGGCAGGCGACCTCCGCGGCGCGGCGGGGGGTCACGGGCACGGGACGCACATCTTCACGCCAGGCCGCCACGGCGGCCGCCGAGGTGAAAACCGGCAGGGCCAGGTGGCCGTCGTCGAGCCGGACGGCCAGGTCCGCGGCGTCCTGCGCGGCGCCGGCGGTATGCGGCTCGTGTGCGCCGACGGCAGCAGACGCCTCCCCCAGCCTCAGTGGCGTGGGGCCGCCGGGGGCGTGCACGGCGTGTGCCGCGACGGGCACGATCAGCCGACTGGCCGCCAGCGCGGCCAGCAAGCGGTCGAGATACTCGTGGCGGGCCAGTCCCTGAGCCTCGAGGGCCGCGGTCACGGCGGGGTCGGGGGTGCCGTCGTCGGCGGAGAAGGGAGTGGGCACGGCTAGCAACTGAGCCAGCCGGCTGCGGGCGGCCAGGGCGGCCTCCAACTGCATGTCGGCGGGCAGGCCCGGGCCGCCTGCACCGTCCCCCGCCGCGGGCTCACCGGTGGTATCCGGGATTGTGACCATGCTTGTCACGCCCCCTGCACGGAGTCCGCACCGCGGCACGCGGCAAGTGCCTCCTGAAGCGTGAAGTTGCCGTTATACAGAGCCTTGCCGACGATCGCCCCCTCCAGCCCGTAGCGCTCCAGGCGGGCAAGGGCACGCAGGTCGTCCAGGTGGGCAATGCCGCCGGATGCCACAACCGGAGCGTCGGTGTGCTCGCAGACCTCGCGCAGCAGCTTGATATTCGGGCCCATCAGAGTGCCGTCCTTGGTGACGTCGGTGACTACGTAGCGGGCGCAGCCGGCGGCGTTCAGACGCTCCAGGGTCTCCCACAGGTCCCCGCCCTCCCTGGTCCACCCGCGGGCTGCCAGGGTGGTGCCGCGCACGTCCAGGCCAACGGCGATCTTGTCTCCGTGCTCGGCGATGACCCGCTCGGTCCAGTCGGGGTCCTCCAGGGCGGCAGTGCCGAGGTTGACGCGGGCGGCTCCGGCGGCCAGCGCCCGGTGCAGGGAGGCGTCGTCGCGGATGCCGCCGGAGAGCTCGACCTTGACGTCCACCTCGCCGACGATACGGGCGAGCAGGGGCGCGTTGGTGCCGCGTCCGAAGGCAGCATCCAGGTCCACCAGGTGGATCCACTGCGCGCCGGCTTCCACCCAGTCGCGTGCCGCGTCGATTGGGCTGCCGTAATCCGTTTCGCTGCCGGCCTCACCGCGCAGCAGGCGCACGGCCTTGCCATAGGCGACATCAACGGCCGGGAAAAGGGTGAGCATGGGCGTCTCCTTGATGCTTTGGAGGATGCTTTGGAGCAAGCGGCGGTCTTGTGCGAGTCAGAGAGTAGTTAGCCAGTTGCGCAGCAGCTGCGCGCCGGCGTCCCCGGATTTCTCGGGGTGGAACTGGGTGGCGCTGAGCGCCCCGTTCTCAACGGCAGCAACGAAGTCCTCCCCGTGGGTGGCCCAGGTGGTGCGGGGCAGGCGCGTGCTGCCCGCACCCAGCAGGGCAGCCGGGTCGGTCTTGGCGGCATAGGAGTGCACGAAGTAGAAGCGCTCCGAGCCGGAGGAGTCGTACAGGCCTTCGAACAGCACTGTGTCGGCGGGCGGGCGCACCCGGCTCCACCCCATGTGGGGCACCACATCCGCCTCAAGACGGGAGACGGTGCCGGGCCACTGGTCCAGGCCTGGCACCGGTTCGGCACTGGTTTGCTCAGTGTGCTCGGTGGAGGCGGTGAACATCACCTGCATGCCCACGCAGATACCGAGCACCGGCCTGCCTCCGGCCAGCCGCCGATCAATCAGCCTGGGAGCGTCCACGGCACGCAGCTGCTCCATGACGGCGGCGAAGGCCCCGACACCGGGTACCACCAGCCCGTCTGCGTTCAGCACCGAGTCGGGGTCCGCGGTCAATTCGGCTTCCGCGCCGACGCGCTCCAGAGCGCGCACCGCCGAGCGCACGTTTCCGCTTCCGTAGGACAGGACGACGACGTGTGGTTGCCTCACGGAGCCAGCCTACCCATCCCCGCCGGAGCTACGGCGCCCACGTCAGCCCTCACTCGGATCGTCACCACGACCGCCATCCCCGTCTCCCCGGTCACGTCGGCGCATGCCGCGGCCCAGCCAACGCATCATGCGGCCGGGCTTGACCTCGTCGGTCCTGATAGCACCCGCGATGTCCTGCACCCGGGTGGCCCCCAGCAGGATGTCCTCGATGTCCTCATCCAGGTCGGGTAGCAGCACACCGGGACTGACCTCCTCCCCAGCCTGCCCGCCCTGGTAGCGACGGGCGGTGATAGTGCCGGACAATCCGGTCTCGATGCCCACGTCAGTCGCCAGGTCGGCGGTTATCAGCACTACCCCGGGGCGGCTGAGGCGGGACAGGGCGGCGGCCAGCTCGGCCGCCTCAGCAGGCTCGGTTTCCGTGCCGCCCAGAAGCTCGGCGATGTCCCACTCTGCGTGCGCGGAGACGAACTCCTTGACCGCGATGGCCCCGGATCGGGAGGGCACCACCGTGCAGTCCAGGCCGCTGGCGGCGCACAGGGCGGCCAGTGCTTCGGCGCTGGCCAGAGGGGTCAGCACGATAGCGATCTTGATCGCTTTTGCGCCGCCTGCGTCGCCGGAGCCTGCGCCGCCGGGCACACCGTAGACATTGTGGGGCACATCGTCAGCGGAGACGGGGCCGGTGGCCTCTGGCGGCTCGGAGGCCTCGGAGGGCATCTCGGAAGGGTCGGCGGACAGGTTCAGGCCCTCCATCATGGCGGCGAACTCGGCGTCGATGTCCGGCTCGTCATCGGGGCGGCCGACCGGGCCGGTTGTGTGGTCGTCATGCATCACAGTGCGCCTTTGGTCGAGGGGATGCCGTCAACGCGGGGGTCGGGCTCGACGGCGGTCCGCAGTGCGCGGGCCAGGGCCTTGAACTCGGCCTCGGCGATGTGGTGGGGATCGCGCCCGGAGATCACGCGCACGTGCAGGCAGATGCCGGCGTGGTAGGCAATCGCCTCCAGGCAGTGGCGGACCATGGAGCCAGTGAAATGCCCGCCGATGAGGTGGTGCACGAAGGCATCGGACTCGCCGTCGTGCACCAGGTAGGGACGGCCGGAGATGTCGACGACGGCCTGTGCCAGGGCCTCGTCCAGGGGGACGAGCGCGTCACCGAAGCGGCGGATGCCGCGCTTGTCCCCCAGGGCGGTCTTCAGTGCCTCCCCGATGCAGATGGCGGTGTCCTCCACGGTGTGGTGGACGTCGATGTCGGTGTCGCCGCTGGCGCGCACGGTCAGGTCGATCAGCGAGTGCTTTCCCAGGGCGGTGAGCATGTGGTCGTAGAAGGGCACCGTGGTGGAGATGTCGGTGCGTCCGGTGCCGTCCAGGTTCAGCTCAACCACCACGGAGGACTCACTGGTGGCGCGTTCAATGTGAGCGGTGCGGTTCATGCGTTCTTCTCCTCGTTGACCAGAGTTGTGGCTTGCCCGGTCGTATTCCCGGTGACGGCGAGCAGGGCGGTGCGGAAGCGCTCCATCTCCTGCGACGTGCCGACGCAGGCCCGCAGGTACCCCTCCGGGCCGACGACGCGAATCAGCACGCCGCGCTCCAGCAGGCCCCGCCACACCGCCTCCCGATCGGCGAAGGGACCGAACAGGACGAAGTTGGCGTCGGAGTCGTGGGCGTTCCAGCCATGCGCGCGCAGCCACTCCACCAGGGCGTCGCGCTCGTCACGCAGGGAGGCGACCTGGCTCATCAGCTCCTGCCGGTGATCCAGTGCGGCCAGCGCAGCCGCCTGGGAGATGGCGGACAGGTGGTAGGGCAGGCGGACTATGCGCAGCATGTCCACCAGCTCGGCGGAGGCGGCCAGGTACCCCAGCCGCAGCCCGGCCATGCCGAAGGCCTTGCTCATGGTGCGGGTGACGGCCAAGTGCGGGTAACGGGGGGTGCCGTCGGCGTCGGTTCGCTCCAGCAGCTCCAGCGCACTGGGCACACCGGGACGGCGGAATTCCGCATAGGCCTCGTCAATCACCACCACACAGTCCGTAGCGGTGTCAGCACTGTCAGCACTGTCGCCGCTCGTCGCCGTGTCGGCAGGGCCGTGTCCGCGGGCCGCTTCGAGGACGGCAACGACGTCGTTAAGCGGCAGGGCCGTACCGGTGGGGTTGTTGGGGCTGGCGAGGATGAGCACCGCTGGGCGCTCGCGCGCGATGGCCGCGGCAACTGCGCCGACGTCGACGGTGAAGTCCTCGCGCCTGGGCCCGGTGACGTAGCGCGTGAAAGTGTCGCGAGCGTACTCGGGGTACATGGAATAGGTGGGTGTGAAGGACAGGCAGGTGCGCCCGGGGCCGCCGAAGGCCTGCAGCACATGCGCCATGACCTCGTTGGAGCCGTTGGCCGCCCAGACCTGCTCCCCGCCCAGGCTGACACCGGACTCGGCGGCGAGGTAGTCGGCCAGGGCGGCACGCAGGCCGGGGAAGTCGCGGTCCGGGTAGCGGTTCAGCCCGCTCGCGGCCCGCCCCGCAGCCGCAGCGATGTCCGCAACCACGGCAGGGCTGGGCGGATAGGGGTTCTCATTGACGTTCAGGCGCACCGGCACGTCAAGTTCAGGAGCGCCGTAGGGTTCGCAGCCCTGCAGATCGGGTCGCAGCGGGAGCACTGTCACGCTGCCGGAGTCTACGCGTACTGCGGCCTTGCCCCGGCACGCGTCCTAGCCAGCGGTCGTCAGCAGGATTTCCTCGGCGTCCAGCCGTTCGAGCGCGAACTCCAGGCTGGAGGAGGAGAACAGGCCCGCGTCACGGGCATCGAGCAGGGCGTGGCGCTGCACTCGGATGGTCTCGACGGCGAGTTCGCGCGCCTCGGTGGGGGTGAGCGTGCCCGCGTGCTGGCGGGCGGCGGCGTCGCCCAGGAGCCGGAGCAACCGCTCGCGCTCGGCAACATCGGCGGTGCTGGAGGCCATGCGCGGGCGGACCAGGCGGATGACACCGCTCAGCGTGAGCCCCTGAATGACCAGTGAGCCACCGGCGACCAGCAGCGCCACCAGCAGCAGGAACGGCCGGGCGGGCGTGGACAGGGGCAGGGTCTGGGCGGCTGCCAGGGTGACGGCGCCGCGCATGCCCGCCCACACGATCACCGCCCCCTCGCGCGGCCCGAGGGGATCGGCGGTGAAGTAGTCCAGGTCTGCCCCCCGGCGTCGCTGGCGCCGCTGACCGCGCTCCAGGCGCTCGCGCCAACCGGTGAGGGCCTGGTGCCACTGCTGCGGGGACAGGCCGTGTTGGGCTAGCAGCTCTTCGTCGATGTCACGTGCGCGCTCCAGGCGGGCCTCGAAGTGTTCCAGGCGCTGGCGCTCCTCCTCCAAGTGACGGCGGTGGCGGCGGCGCACGTGGCGCAGCCAGAGCAGCAGCGGTACTACGAAGGCCACCCGCACCAGGACCGCCAGGGCCCCGGCTCCGGCGGCCAGGAGCACGGCGTTGCGCAGGCCGAAACCGTCGTCGATCACGTCCTGGACGATCCCGTAGGCCTGCAGCCCCATAACCAGGAAGATGCCGCCTTCCAGAATCAGCTCAATGGTGCGCCAGTTCTGCTGGGCGGTCAGCCTGTGGGCGGGCGGCAGCAGTCGGGGCCTGCGGTAGGAGATGACCAGGCCGGCGACGACGGCGGCGACCAGCCCGGAGCCGCCCAAGTAGTCGGTGGGCAGGGAGGCCAGGAAGGGGATGGTAAAGGACACGACCGTGTCCGCCGTCGGGTTGGTGATGCGGGAGCGGACCCGGATGCTGCCCTCCCCCACCACCCAGCCGATGGCCAGGGCCAGGGCCAGCGAGGTGAGGAAGCCGGAGACGAGCGCTGCGGGCTGCAGGGCGTCGGCGCTGTGCGCGATGCCCGCGGCCGTGGCGGAGGACAGCAGGATCAGGGCGGTGGCGTCATTGAACAGTCCCTCCCCCTCCAAGATGGTGATAATCCGCTGGGAGACGCCCGAGCCGCGGGCAATGGTGATGGCGACGGCGTCGGTGGGGCTCAGCACAGCCCCGAGTGCGATGGCCCAGGGCAGAGCGATGGCGGGCACTACGGCATGCACCACCAGGCCGATGATGCCGGCGCTGGCGGCAACCAGCCCGACGGCGAGCGCGGCGACGGCGCGTAGCTCGCGTCGGAAGTCCATCACGGGCATGGATACCGCAGTGGAGAACAGCAGTGGGGGCAGTACCGCCTCGAGGACGATGTCGGGGTCCAGCTCGATCGCCGAGACGAACGGCGGGAAGCCGATGCCCGCCCCCAGGGCCAGCAGCAGTAGCGGTGAGGCTACGCCGACCCTGGGGGCGAGTTGGTTGCCGGCGGCAATGACGAGCAGGCCCGCCACCGCGATGATAAGTATTTCCACGGCCGCACCTTAAGGTGCGGCCGTGGAAGCAGCCTCAGAAACGCGCGGACGCCAGCCGGGCGCCCTCGGTCAGGGAGGCGAGCTTGGACCAGGCGATGTGGGCGTGCACGCGTCCGCCCAGGCCGCAGTCGGTGGAGGCGACCACGCGCTCGGGGCCGACCAGCCGGGCAAAGCGCTCGATGCGGTCGGCAACGAGCTCGGGGTGCTCCAGCACGTTGGTGGCGTGGGAGACGACGCCCGGGATCAGGTACTTGCCGTCGGGAAGCGCGGTGTCCTGCCAGATCTTCCACTCGTGCTCGTGGCGTACGTTAGCGGCCTCGAAGCTCAGCCCGTTGGCGTTCACCGACAGGGCCAGGTCGACGATCTTGTCGAAGCCGAGGTCGGTGGAGTGCGGCCCGTGCCAGGAGCCCCAGCACACGTGGTAGCGGACCTGGGCGGGGTCAATGCCCTCCAGGGCGTGGTTGAGAGCCTCGATACGCACGGCGGAGAAGCGGCGGTAGTCCTCCAGGGACGGCTCGGTGACGAACTGGTCCCAGGACTCGGCCAGGTCAGGGGCGTCGATCTGGACCGTGAGCCCGGCATCGGTGATCGCCCGGTACTCCTCGCGCAGGGCCTCGGCCCAGGCCCATACGGCCGCCTCGTCGTCCTCGTAGTAGTAGTTGCCGACGCGTGCCGCCGAGGCCGGGGAGACGGAGGCCACGAAGCCTTCGCTCAGCGGCTTGCCGGCCCCCTCGAGCGCGCGGGTGAGTGCGGCAATGTCGCGGGCGACGACGTCCTGACCGGTGTAGCGGATCTCGCCGGTCACCACCGGGAACACCCAGGGGCGCCGAGTGGCCAGGTGGATGCCGGAGGTGGGGTCGGAGTAGGCGTCGGCGTAGGCGACCCAGTCGCGGCGGTCGGTCATGGCATCCAGCTCGAGCTTGCCGGCCGGGGTGGGCTTGCGCTCGGGCAGCTGGTCGAGCAGCTCCAGGCCGCTGAAGCGGCTGAAGGAATATGACCACCAGGCCCCGTAGTCGACCTTCTCGGTCATGGCGTGACCGTATTCGCCGTCGTTGACGATCGTCAGGCCGATCTCGGCCTGACGGGCGACGACAGCGTCGGTCTGCTCGGCGACGACCGCCGCGAGTCCGGCGTCGTCGAGCGTGCCGGCCGCGTGTGCTGCATTCGCCTCCAGCAGTGCCTCGGTGCGGGGCAGGGAGCCAACATGGGTGGTGCGGATTTGCTTGGCCATTTCAGGTCCTTCCATCGGTCCTGGCGGGAGCACCGCACCGCCGGACGCATGCCGACGGCGTGGTTGCTGCGGCGTCAACGAGCCAGGTCTCTCAGCCGCTCTGGATGGTGCGGCAACACCCTACCAAGTTCCCCGCGCCGTCCCCGCACTCTCGGCGTGTCAGCGCCGCTTGCGCCGCACTGGCCAGTCGGCCTGCCGGGAGGGCGTCCGGGTCCTAGCGCTCGGCGACGATCTCCACGCGGCGGTTGGCCGCCCGGCCCTCCTCCGACACGGTGCCGTCCTCGTTGGTCTCCGCAGCAATTGGCTCGGACTCCCCCTTGCCCTCCGCGGTGATCTCAAGTTCGGGCAGCCGGGCGCTGATATACGTCTTGACCGCCTGGGCTCGGCGCTCAGACAAGTCCTGGTTATAGGCGTCCTCGTCCACCGAGTCGGTGTGCCCGACAATCGTCACCGTGGCGGGCGGATCATCCTCCCAGTCCTCGATGAGCTCGTCGAGTACCTCGTGGGCGCGGTCGGTAAGGTCCGCGGAGTCCGTCTCGAAGTTGATGTCGCTAGACAACGTCGTGGTGGTCCGGTCCCCCCGCTCCACCACCGAGGCCGCACCGTCCAGGGCCCCGATCGGGGCCTCAATGTCGAAGCTCCGCAACTCGATGGAGTATGCAGGAGCGTCGATGTTCTCCCCGGCGCCCGGCAAGACCCCGGGGTCGACGTACCGGGTTGCCGTCGCGGGCTCCGTCGCGCTCGGCGTCGCAGAGGCGGCCAGCGCCGTGGGCTGGGAGTTGGTCGCGACCACCGCTGCTCCCACCAGCATCACGGTCCCCGCCGCGCCCGCGAGCCGGGCGGCATACAGGGCACGGCGGTTCATCGCGTCACCGCCACGTCCGTGAACAGCTGCAGGCCGGGAATTGACACCGTGACAGTCTTCACATTCTCAGGCAGGGGCGCGTACATGTTGTAGTAGATCGCAGTATCACCCGGGCGGATCCTGCCGGGCTGGGAGCACAATCGCTCGCCGTCGGTGTTGCGGGCCGTCTCGTAAGTCTTCTGGTTCAGGGAGTCGATGAGCATCACTCCCGAGGTGGTTCCGGCCCCACCGGGGCTACTGAATTCAGAGCTCATGTAAAGGCCTTCGTGGTCTTCATCATCCGGCGAGAGGCAGGTTACCGAGAAGGTGACAACCGTGAAGCCCCCGGTAACTGTGACGGCATTGAGGTCCACGCGCGCCGGCTCCTCGGCTGCATACCCGTTGCTCAGCTCCACCTCCTGGGAACCGAGTACGGGCAGCTCGCCGGTAAAGGGCAGGGCCGTTCCGGCCGCCGAAGCCTGTGCGGCCGCGCCGACGACGTCTGCGCCTGCGGCGTCGGCGTCCTCGCCGTCGTCACGCCCGGTCAGGCTGCAGGCCGCCAGCACGCCGGCCAGCACTGCGGAGCCGCCCCACGCCAGAAGTCGACGCCGACTGACGCCTGCGGCCGACAGGGACTCCGGGGTCGGCCTAAACTGTGATGAAGACGTGGACATGCGGCAACTCCTCGGGAAGGAAAGTGGCAAGCACCGTATGTGACTGGCGGGCGGAGGCCCGACGCCTGGGCGAACGACGCGGCACCAAACTTAGTATGCCGGAACGTTATCTTACCGGAGCAGCGGAGTCAACCCGAGTGGATACGCATCGGCGGAACCAATCGCGCAGAGCGGGTTCGCGTCGGTGCGCCGGGCTAGCGTTGCGGCCATGAACCAGCCCGCCACAAACGCCGCTCCCGCCAGCCCGATCCGCGAGCGCGCCGAGGCGGTGCTGCGGGACCTGGTCGGCCGGGCGGACGCGCAGTTGCGTACGGACCAGTTGCGCGCCGTCGAGGCGCTGGTGGTGCAGCGCCGGCGCGCGCTAGTAGTGCAACGCACCGGCTGGGGCAAGTCTGCTGTCTACTTTATAGCAACCGTGTTACTACGCGAGGGTTGGGCCGACTGGCGGCCGGGTACTCCGCTCCCCGTGGCCGGCGCGCGGGAGGCTGCCGGAGCAACAGTGATCGTCTCCCCGCTACTAGCACTCATGCGTGATCAAGTTGCAGCCGCGCAGCGCGCCGGTATCAACGCCCTGACCATGAACTCGGTCAACGCCCCGCAGTGGCCCGAGATCGAGGCGCAGGTGCAACGCGGCGAGGTCGACTTGCTGCTAGTGTCCCCCGAGCGGCTCAACCACCCCGTCTTCCGGGAAGAGGTCCTGCCCCGGCTGGCTGCAGACGCCGCCCTGGTGGTGATTGACGAGGCCCACTGCATCTCCGACTGGGGGCACGACTTCCGCCCCGACTACCGGCGCATCCGCACCCTGCTGTCGCAGCTGCCGCACAGGACGCCGGTACTGGCCACCACGGCGACGGCCAACGCCCGGGTCACCGCCGATATCGCCGAGCAGCTGAGCACCGCGTCCCCTGCGGACACTGCCGCGGACGGCACTGCGGCGTCAGCGCCAGGCCGCGACGTGCTGGTACTGCGCGGCACGCTTGCACGCGATTCCCTGCACCTGGGGGTGCAGCAGCTACCCGATGCCGCTTCCCGCCTGGCGTGGCTGGTCAGCTACCTACAGGGCACGCCTGGATCCGGGATCGTGTACTGCCTGACGGTCGCAGCGGCCGAAGAGGTAGCCGAGCGATTACGTGACGCAGGCATGGCGGTCTCCGCCTACACGGGGCGCACGGATTCCGCGGAGCGGGAGCGCCTGGAGGAGGAGCTCAGGGACAACCGGGTAAAGGCGCTGGTGGCCACCAGCGCACTCGGCATGGGCTTCGACAAGCCGGACTTGGCATTCGTCGTGCACCTGGGGGCACCGAGCTCGCCAGTGGCCTACTACCAGCAAGTGGGCCGGGCGGGGCGCGGGGTCGAGCGCGCGGAGGTGATCCTCCTGCCGGGGGCCGAGGACCGCGCCATTTGGGACTGGTTCGGCGCCCAGGGATTTCCTCCCCCGGATGCGGTCCGGGAGGTTCTGGCAGCGCTGGACCGGGGCGGCGCGGCGGGCGGACGTCCCGTCAGCACGAACACGCTGGAGGCCGTGGTACCGCTGCGCCGCGCCCGCCTGGAGTCCATGCTCAAGGTCCTTGACGTTGATGGCGCAGTACAGCGGGTGCCTGGGGGCTGGCAGGCAACCGGGCGTCCCTGGGCCTATGACGCGCCCCGGTATGAGCGGGTCGAGCGGGCGCGGCGCGCCGAGCAGGAGCTGATGGAGCGTTATGAGTCCTTGTCCGCGCCCGACTGCCGGATGGCCTTTCTTCGCCGGGTACTGGATGATCCGGAGCTGACCGCCGACTGGCGGTGCGGCACCTGCGACCTGTGCGGCGGGCTGGACCTGCCGCAGGTACCGGCCGAGCAGGAGGTTTCCGCCGCCCGTCGAGCGATGGCACGCGTGGGCATTGCGATCGAGCCCCGCAGGCGTTGGCCCGCCGGCATGGACCGCCTGGGCCTCCCCGAGCTCAGGGGCGCTATCGCCGCGGCCGACCGAGCGGAGCCGGGGCTGGCAGTCGGCCGCCTGGACGGGCTGGGCGTGTCCGCGTCCCTGCGCGATCTGCTGGACTCAGGTGCCGACTCCGAGGTGCCGCCCTCCCTGCGCACCCCCGTGCTGGAGGTCGCCGACAGGCTCGCCGCCCAGGCGATTTCCGTATCCGGGGAGGGCGACGCGCAGGTCGGTCCGAAGGAGCTGGCGGTAGTCGTCATTGACTCGCGCACGCGCCCAAGGCTTGTACGCCACCTGGGGCACGCGCTGGCGCATCACCTGGGAGCCGTTCCGCTGGGCGTCATCGGGGTGCGAGGTGAGCCGGGGCGCCACGACGTCGGCTCCGCCTTCCGGCTGGCGGACAGTGTCCGTTCCCTGACACTGGAGAAATGGCCACCGCGGGTCCTGGAGCGCTTACACAACCGTCACGTCGTGCTGGTGGATGACTGGACCGACTCCGGCTGGACGCTCACCGTCGGCGCCATGCTGCTGCGGCGGGCGGGGGCGGCCGGGGTGTACCCCCTGGTGCTAGCGCAGCGCTGAGTACTGAGCCAGTGCCTGCCAACAGTCCTGTTGTCAGCCGCCGTCCTCGATACGCGCCGCAGTGACCAGGTCTTGCGCCACTGTGCCGGAGTCCGGTCCGGTGCCGCCCGGCCCAGTGGTGCTCGGGGGCTGCCCGGGTGCGGTGGTTTCCGCGGAGACGATCCCCTCATCCTGGAGGTAGTACCACCACAGCGGCGCGGCCCAGGCGCGCGGCTGCCCCAGCGCGACCGCCGTAAGGTGCTGGGCGACGGCGGACCGGCCCGCTTCGGCGTCATCGGCTGACCCGAACCACCAGGGTCCCTCGTCGAGGTCTTCAGCGCCGTAGCCCAGTTCGGTCAGCGCCGTCTGCTTGTCCCCCACCACCCGCCGCAGCGTTTCCATGACGCGCCGGGCGCCGGATCCCAGCGGATGCCACTGCGGGTACACGGACAGCCCAACCACATCAGTCAGCTCCAGCAGCTCCCCCCGCAAGTTGGCTGCGGCCCAGGACAGGACGGACTCCGCGGCCGTGCCCTGACCGAGCTGGTAGTACAGGGTGAGCACGCGCGTGGCTGCGGCAGTGGCGGGGGTCTCGGCCAGGACTCGCGCAGCGGCAAGCGTCCGCGCAACGGCATCCGGACCGGTCCACTGTGCGGCGAGCTCATTGCCGATCTCCCAGGCGTCGGCGTCGGGGAAGGTGCCGACCAGAGCCGCCAGCCTCCGCCTCCACGCGTCCTCGGTGTACTCGGCCAGGTCCTGGGAGTCGCAGACCTGCACCATGACGCGGACACCAGCGTCATGCAACTCCGTGGCGCACCGCCTCCACTCCGCCAGCTCCGCAGTGTCCTCGGTGTCTGCAACAACGATACGCACCAGCCGGGTCCGGCCGGCCTCCTCCAGCGGGGCTATCGCCTCGGCCGCCGTACCGGGGTCCGGGGCGGCGGTGAAGGTCACTCCGAGCATGGCGTCCTCGGGCCCGCTGCCCGCGGCGGCCGCATCAAGGGCCAGTTGGGCGGAGGTCGCCGCCTCCAGCGCATCGTTGGCGAGCGCGGCGCGCTCGACGGGAGTTCCCGCGGCCGCGCACGCGTCCAGTGCCCGGGAGGTGAGCGCACGCAGCTGGTTGACCGCCTGGGCCGTATCCGCCTCGGCTCCGCTGGTCGGCAGGCTGCGCACCGCATCCGCTTGGGCGTTGTGCAGGCTGCGCGCCGCTAGCTCGGCCAGGGCGTAGCGTCCGGGCCCCGGCACGTCCACGAGCAGGGCCGAGTAGCCGTGGCTGGTGGGCCAGGACAGGTTAAGACAGGCGGGGCCGCCCGCAGGCAGCTCCAGGCAGGCAGTGGACTCCCCGTGCGCTTGCAAGGGGGCGAGCTCGATCAGCTCGAGCGTGTCGGTATCGAGCAGAGCGTCATCGCGTCCTTCCTCCCCCACCCCGTTGGTCTGCCGCTCAAGCAGCTGACTCAAGGTCATGAGCTCACCATCAGGGGCGGCGACGTCGAGCCGCGCCAGGGCGCCCGTGCTGGGCGGCTCCCCTGGCGCGGCCTGCAGCTTTATCAGGGGAAGGGGCGCGAGAGCCAGGCCGACACCTCCCGCCACGAGCAGGCCCAGGGCCCGCCGCCGGGATACTCTGCGGGGCCGGGCCGGCGCGGGAGGATCGGCAGGCGCCTCGGACGCGGCCACGTCATCCCCCGCCTGGCTGGAGGCCTCGGAAGCAAGCATCACTTCAGCTCCGTTGCGGGCACGAAGGTGTAGCCCTCTGCCCGGATGCCCTCAACGACCTGCTGCAGCAGCGACACGTCATAGTAGGGGTGGAAGAAGAAGCTGGCGGTGGCGTGCGTACCCACCAGGTTGGCGCGTGCGGCAGCCACGAGGTCCGCGGGCAGGCGCGGCGGATGCTGGTTGTACGCCTCCAATTCCACGTTGCCGAGGTTCTCGGGCAGCACGTGCGTGCCGTACGGGTCATTCACGGCATAGGGGAAGAACTGTCCGAAGTAGTCGAAGTCCCCTCCGGAGCGGCCGGTGAGCAGGCCGGCGTGCAGGAGCTCGCGCTCGTAGCGCACCTGGTAGACCTTGCCGATGCCGGCGTAGGCCGCCGCGCTGGCCGCGTAGTGCGGCGTTTCGAACACGGTGGGCTCGGGCAGGCCGACCTGGGTGAAGATGGCTCGGCCCTCGAGCACTTGCGCGGTGGCCCAGTCCGCGTCGGTGCCCGGCAGGTCACCGCCGATCTGCACCCACGAGTCGTTCTGGCAGGTGACCACCGGCGCGGAGTTGTCGTTGACGGCGCTGCACCAGGACCGGATGAACTCGAAGTCATCCGTGCTCACCGCGTTGTAGGGGTTGCTGAGGTTGGAGAACTGGTGGCGGGTGCCGTGCTGAATCAGCGTGCCGCCGTTGGCGACGGCGTGGTTGAGAACCTCGACCAGCTCCGGGTTGTCAGCCAGGGTGAGGGTCTCCGGTGCGCCGTCGTTGTACACCCCACTGGGGTCGGTGTACACGGGCACCACCGCGATCTGGAAGGGCACGGCCGCGCCGACCAGGTAGTCGACGATCGCGCGCAGCTCCGAGGCCGTCGTTGCGGGGCTTACGTCCTCGATGCGTACGGCCGCCTGCCGGACGGTGGCCGCGCCGGGCTGGAGGGTGTCCAGCACGATGTCGGCGGCGGCCAGGTACCGGTCTGTCTCCCCCAGGTAGGACAGGGGGACCTCCCCGATGTAGGTGAGGTTCGCGGACTTGACCGCCCACGGGAAGGAGCTGCCTGTCGACTGTGCGACCTGGGCGCAGTCGGTGGCGGCGCCGGCGGCGTCGGAGCACTGGGCGGAGCCGAGTACCGTGACGTCCTCGGGGGTGGTGATGTGGGGGGCGAGGATTCCGCCCGTATTCAAGGCGTTGCGGCTCAGGGACTGGCCGTTGTAGGTCACCGAGGTCACCGTATCGGCCGAGTCAATGTAGGAGCCGGCGGCGTCCCACCCGTAGCGGGCGGCGAAGGCGGTGCGGCCCTCGGCGCCGGCCGCGAGCTGCCAGATGTTGAAACCGGACCACAATACGGGCACGTCACCGGTCAGAACATCGTCGATGAAAGCCTGCGGCAGCGGCTCATCGTAGGTGGAGCCGGAGTAGATCACGGCGGTGTAGGAGCCGGCCAGGCCAGCGACGTAGTCCGTGACCGGCAGGGTCGTCACCGTACCGGAGTGAGAGGCCAGCATCCCCATGCCCAGAGCGTAGTACTCGCCGAGATGCGCGTAGGGGCCGGTGGAGTCGAACAGTACGAGCGTACGGGCGGGGCCGGCTTGCTCGGTGGAGAAGCTGCGGGCTGATTCCGGCAGCGCCACGTCCGCCGGCAGGTCACGCACCTGCGGCTCGGCGGCTGCCTCAACGGGCTGCTCCAGCTCCTCGGCCTCAGCCTCGCCGGCGAGCACGAGCGGCAGCACCTGCTGCGCGGCCGCCGCCGGCTCCGGAGGCGCCTGGACCGGAGCCTCCTGGGCGACGTCGAGCGCCGGGGCCTCGGCCGGGACGGCGGCCGGCGGCTCGGCTGCGGTGGCGGGAGCGGACGGGGCGGCGGCAGCCGGCAGCGCGGCCACGACGCCCGCCAGCACGATGCCCAGGAGGGCACCGCGGCGTCGTTTCTGAGACGGACGAATCATTCAGTCCTCCTGCGTGTTGTCAGCGGGGCGGATGGGGTTGAACTCGGGGATGCGCTCACCTACACCGGTCAGCGCCGCCATGGCGGCAACTGTGCGGGCGCAGGCGTGTCCGTCGCCATAGGGGTTGGCGGCGCTGGCCATCCCGGCATAGGCGCCGGCGTCGTCCAGCAGGCGTCCCACGGAGTCGACGATGGCCTGCTCGTCGGTGCCTACCAGCTTGGCGACACCGAAGCTGATGGCCTCAGGGCGCTCGGTGTTCTCGCGCATCACGAGCACCGGCTTGGACAGCGCCGGCGCCTCCTCCTGCACACCGCCGGAGTCCGTAAGCACCAGGTGGGCCCGGTTCATGAGCGTGCAGAACTGCCCGTACGGCAGCGGCTCGGTGACGACTACGTTGTCCAGGCCCTCGATGTGGGGCAGCAGGGCCGCGCGCACCTTCGGGTTGCGGTGGGCCGGCAGGACGATCACGTCGGCAGGATGGCTGCGGGCGATACGGGCGACGGCCCGCCCGATGCTGTGCATGGGCTGCCCCCAGGACTCACGGCGGTGCGCAGTCACCAGTACTATGCGTCGTCCGGGATCGGCGGTAGCTTGTGAGAGCGCGGGGTCGGTGAAGGGCGTCGGCTGTTCCACGGCCTGCAAGAGGGCGTCGATGACCGTATTACCGGTGACTACCACCGCGGCAGGGTCGGCGTTCTCCCGCAAAAGGTTGTCGCGGGCGACGGTCGTGGGGCACAGGTGCAGCGTGGCTATCTGCGAGAGCAGACGCCGGTTGGCCTCCTCAGGGAACGGCGAGGCAATGGATCCTGTGCGCAGGCCCGCCTCTACGTGAGCCACCGGCACGTGGTGGTAGAAGCCGACCAGCCCGGCCGCGAAGGCGGAGGTGGTGTCACCCTGCGCGGCGAGCAGATGCGGCTGGTACTCCTCAATGGCGCGCTCTACCCCTTCGAGCGTGCCGACGGTCACCTGGGTGAGGGTCTGGCCCTGGCGGTGGATATTCAGGTCCGTGTCCGGCGTGATGCCGAAGAAGTCATTGACCTGATCGAGCATTTCTCGGTGCTGACCGGTAACTACCACGATCGGCTCGAAGCGCTCGTCGTGCTGCAGGGCACGCACGAGCGGGGCCATCTTGATGGCCTCCGGCCGCGTGCCGTATACGAGCATTACCCGTGGCCTCGCGCCGGTGACGGAAGCGGTGGATGCGGCTGCGTTCATTACACTCCTTAGGTGATTCAGGGACTTGCCCGTAAGTAAGCGGTACGGGTGCTTCAGGGGGTTGCCGGGCTTACGGTGACATCGACCGTCGCGTCTTCGGTGTAGGCAGCTACCGAACCGCGCAGATAGGGGGAATCGGTGTCTGTTACGGTCACCAGGTCCCGGCCGTCGACAGTAATCACAGCAGTCATTACTCCGGCCGAAGTGGTGTCAATTCTGATTTTCAGTCTATGCGCCTCACCCACCGCGAATTTAGGCGTGCTGCCAGAGGCCAGGAACTGCTGCTTACCGGGGTAGTCCGGATTCTGCTTGGACACCTCCCACCCGTTGGGCTTGAGCACCACCGCGTAGAAGTGGTCATTGTCCTGATAGCTCCACAGCAGCCAGGCGACCTCCCACGGATTGGGCGAGCTTCCCCGGCGCAGCTGGGCGCGCGTGCGCAGTGTCGCCTCCAGGCCCGTCACGCGCCCCTGCGCCACCGAGACGGCGCTTGAGATGGCCAGGCCGGCATGCGTCTCATCGGGGCGGGTGGCAGGAGCCGGGCTGAGCCGCACCGTCTGGCCCTCGCAGGCGGCGGTACCGTACCCGTCAAAGACCAGGCGCCAGCTGGAGCAGTTCAGGTTGTCCTCCTTCGCGAAGCAGACCGCGGTCAGCGTCGCGGCCACCGCGACTACCACCAGCACGGCCACAAGCCTTGCCGCGCGCCCTAGCCGCCTAGGGCCGACTGCCCCGGTCATGCCCCTGCCTCCGCAGCGGCCTGGCCGACGAGGGCACCTGGAGCGCGGGCCGCCTCGCGGGCGGTCTTGGCCCAGCCCGAGCGGCCGACGAGCTCGCGTGCGAGCGCACGCCACCCGTAGATACCGGACAGCAGACCGTAAACCACAAACACGTGGCACCAGGCTATGCACCGCAAGGGCCCCGTCCCCTCCTGCCGGACTCGGCGCCAGTACACGAGGGCGTACAGATATGACGGCCCGAAGGCGAGCAGATAGGCACTCGGCGCCCACGCCCACGACTGCGGCACGCCCCAGGCGAGGTTCATGCCGAAGAGCAGCAGCATCAGCAGGAAGGACGCCGGCAGCAGGGATCCAGCAAGCAGGAGGTACGGGCTCAGAACCTGCCAGAGCGTATCCGCGCGCGCACGTCCGCGCAGCTCGCGGGCTACAAACCCCAGCAGTGCGCGCGCCTGCAGATTGCCCTGGAACCAACGCGTGCGCTGGCGCACAAGCCGCCGCAGGGAGGTCACACCCTCCTGATGTACCGCGGCCTCGCCCCGGTACTCGTTGACCCACCGGGTGCCGTTGAGCCGGATGCCCAGGTCGAAGTCCTCGGTCAGGGAGCGCGTCCAGGGCTTGGTACCCAGCGCGTCGAGCGCGGAGAGCCGCACGAATTGGGCGTTACCGCCCATGCCCACACTGCCGAGGCGGCGACGCCCCTGCTGATATATCGCGGTGAAGGTCACGAACTCGATGTCCTGCATACGGGCCAGCAGGGAGGCACTGCGATTGGAGATGCGTACTCCGAGCTGGACCGCCCCGATGTCCCTCGTCGCGAAGGCGTCGCGCAGGATCTGCCAGGCCGAGGGATCCAGGTGACCGTCGGCGTCTACCACGCCGACGATGACCTGCTCGGGGTCCAGCTCCCGGTATCGCTCTCGCACTACGGTCACAGCCTGGTTCAGGGCTTCACCCTTACCCTGCCGGGCGTCAGGGGGATCGCGGCGCAGTAGGGCGACACGTGGATCATCGAGCGCACGGACAATCTCACTCGTGGCGTCGTCGGAGCCGTCGTCGATGACCAGGACCGACAACTCGGGACTGGGATCGGTCAGGAGCCGACTCACTGAGGGACCGATTACGGACTCCTCGTTGAGGCAGGGCATCAGGACCACGATTTGCAGCGCCCGCACGTCGGCGTCCTTTGCCGAGCGGGAGGAGGCGTCCACGCGGGCGCCACCTCGGGCCGCGCTACGTGCAGCGCCCGTGAGAAATAGTAGATAGCTCAATGCCACTACCACCATCGCAAGGGCGCTAAGAGAGCCAACCAAGTCCAGGTTACGCAGCAGGTCCCCGGCGTACACGGGCATATAAATCCGGGTCATACGCCTACACCGCCGCTTCCAGAGGGAGCCCGCTCGGCAGACAGCAGCGCCTCCGGGCCCGAGGCACCGCCCCCGACCGCAGGGCGCCGGCCGCCGCAGCGGACCCGCACGCCCCCATAGGTATTCAGCGCCAGGAAGAGCAGGGCGATCAGAAGAAATCCGAAGCCCGCCGAATCAAGCAAGACACGGGCTACAGTCTCTAACCAGCCAGCGACTACGCCGGAATCCGATTGGTCGAGAACGGCCACGGATAGTGAGTATTGCATGTCAACTCGTCAGGAACAGAAGGGTCAGGGAGGGGACGGCGCCGACCCCGTAGAGGACGCGCCGACCCTTGACCCAGACGATAGCACAGGTAGATCGGATTTACCTTCGCGAAATACCTCATATCAGCGCGACCGGCACAACTCGATCCGCCGCTCACCATGGCATTGCATGAGCCACACTAATCCACGTATTGACATAGAAATTCGCACGTCAAATCCGCGCTTTTTAATTCATCGGCGCCTAGCGCGGACCGCCTCACCGTGAGCGGGCAGGTCCTCGGACTCGGCCAGTGCGGACAGCGGCGCGGTCATGGCCGCCAGGGCGTCGGCACCGTACTCAATGACCTGCACGGGCTTGAGGTAGGCCATAACGCTCAGCCCGGCGGCGAAGCGCGCAGTACCGCCGGTGGGCAGGACGTGGTTGGAGCCGGCCAGGTAGTCGCCCAGCGGGACCGGCGAGTAGGGCCCGACGAAGATGGCACCGGCATTGTGGATGCGGCGGGCCAGAGCGGCGGCTGCGGCCGCGTGAATCTCCAGGTGCTCAGCTGCGTAGGCGTCGGCGACCTGCACGGCCTGGTCGAGGTCACGCACCAGCACGATGCCGGACTGCTTTCCGGTCAGGGCGGTTTGGGCGCGCCCGCGGTGTCGGGTGGCGTCCAGGCGGCGAGCCAGCGCGGTATCCACGGCATCGGCCAGGGGCGCGGAGTCGGTGATCAGCACGGAGCCGGCGTTGGGGTCGTGCTCCGCCTGGGAGAGCAGGTCGGCGGCGACGTACTCGGGGTTGGCCCCCGCGTCGGCGATGATGGCGATCTCGGTGGGGCCGGCCTCGGCATCGATGCCGACCACGCCGCGCACGGCGCGCTTGGCGGCAGCCACGTACACGTTTCCGGGCCCGGCCACCACATCGACCGGCGCGCACAGGGTGCGCCCGTCCTCCCCACCCGCCAGGGAGTCGGCCCGGTCGACGTCGTCTGCGGCCTCGGCTCCATAGGCGAACATGGCGACGGCCTGGGCGCCGCCGACCGCGTATACCTCCGTGACCCCCAGCAGGGCGCAAGCGGCCAGCACCGTGGGGTGCGGCAGGCCGCCGAACTCCGCCTGCGGCGGGGAGGCCAGGGCGATCTGCTCCACACCGGCCACCTGTGCAGCAACCACGTTCATCACCACGGAGCTGGGGTAGACGGCCAGGCCACCGGGAGCGTACAGACCCACCCGACGCACCGGAATCCAGCGCTGGATGACGTGACCGTCGGGGATGATCTCGGTGTCGCGCTCGGTGGGCAGCTGGGCGGCGTGCCCGGCGCGGTTGTGGGCGATGGCCAGCTCCAGCGCCTCGCGCACCTGCGGGTCCAGGCCCTCCAGCGCCTCTTGCAGGGCCGCCGCCGGCACCCGCAGATGGACCGGGCGCACGCCGTCGAAGCGCGCGGCAGCGTCCCGCAGGGCGGCGGCGCCGCGTTCCCGCACGTCCGCAATGGTGGGGGCCACGGACTCAAGGGCGGCGGTGACATCCTGTTCCGCGCGCGGCAGAGCCGCAGCCAGTTCCCGTGCCGGCAGGTTCGGGTCGCGCAGGTCGATGCGGTTGAGCAGCATGGTGGGAGCCTACCGGCTCCGGTAGCGACGAGTGCGCGCGTCATTAATGGCCCCGGCCCAGTTCAGGCCGTAGCCGAAGCGGTAAGCGTTACCGGCTGAGTCGGTGTAGGCCGCGTAGTCGAAGGGCAGGTCCTCGCAATGCGCCTCCACCGCATCCATCGACGCCGGCAACGTGATCGGCAGCAGGCCGCTGGGCTCGTACTCCCCGGCAAGCAGCTCCCAGACCACCGACTGCTGTACGCCGAAGTCGACGACAATCGCGTCTGCGTGGGGCTCCAGCTCGGCCAGCACGGCCGGGTTGTGCATACGCACCACCACGATCACGGGCCGGTCCCCCATCAGCTCCCGGGCGGCAAGGACCGCATCGAGGTCGGTTTCATTGGCGGCCCGGTTGGTCTTGCCGCGATAGGCCCGGTCCCCGGTCTCCCGGAAGTCACCCGCCGCCAGGGAGCGGGCACGGGCCGTGGCAGCGGTGTAGGGGCGGTACTGGAGCGTCAGCGGCAAGTAACCATTGCCGCCGGCCTCGCGGTCGGCCGTCGAATAGGGATTGGACAGGGGTGACTCGATGAAGACGACGGCGGCGTCGGCGTCCTGGGGGTCCGTAACCCGCTCGTAGGGGCAGGCTGCGGCGTCAAGGGGATCGATGTCGCGCGCGGGTTCACCACCGCGCATGAAGCCGGGTTGCGCGTCCACGTGTCGGATGGGAACCCACACGCGCCGCACATCGGCCCCGAGCGGCAGGACGGCGGTACCGGCGGCACGGTGGTTCTTGAGCAGGACCAAGCTGTCACGCTGAGCGGCGCGCGCCGCGGTGGCAAAGGCCTCGCAGCCGACGACCGCGCTGGAGTCAGCGGGATCCAGGTACGGGTTCTCGAACAGGCCCGCCCGGAAGAGCACTCGCAGCAGGCGGGCGGCCGAGGCCTCGAAACGGGCACGCGCCGCAGCCTCGCCGTCGCGAAGGGCCAGGCGCCGGTACGCCTCGATGATCGGCGCGCAGTCGCTGTTGCCGCCGAACTGGTCCACACCGTTGTCAAGGGCCAGGAGGTGGCGGTCGGCCACGTCCAGGTCCTCCACGCCGTAGCAGCGCTGGCCGAAGTGATCGATCTCAGGATCGGGATCGGCGGTGATGCCCCAGTCGGTGCACACCACCCCGTCGAAGCCGGATCGCTCGCGCAGCATGTCGTGGACGATTGCCTGGTGGTAGGAGTTGGCGCGCGGTGTTGAGTCGCCGCCGGTATTGACCACCCGCCCGTCCGGGGTGCGGTAGTGCCAGGCGATCGTGTAGTAGGGCATGACGGCGCCGGCGCAGCCCGTGGGCCCGTGCAGGTGGAAGGCGGCCTCGAAGGCACGCAGGTGCTCCGCCTCATTGCCGCCGGGATACACCGCGAACTTGCCGAAGCCGTAGTGGGCGTCGCGGCCGCCCTCCCCAGTACCGCCGCCGGGCCAGTGCTTGACCATGGCGGACACCGAGGCGCTGCCCCAGCCGGGGTCGCTGGCGGCCGCGGCTACCGCCGGCAGTTCGGCGTCGGCCGGGGTACCCGTCATGCCGAATGCGGCACCGTCCCCACTCGTCGGTGTGGTCTGCATACCGTCGCAGTAGGCCCGGGCGTAATCGGCCACCAGGCCCGAATGCGGACCCCAGGTGTCCTGCAGGCGCATCCAACGCGGGTCGGTGGCGATGTCAATCTGCGGACCCAGCGCGGTGGTGATACCCAGGGCGCGGTACTCGCGGGAGATGATTGCGGCGTACTGGCGCACTCGCTCGGGATCGAACAGTGCCGCCATACCCAGTCCCTCCGGCCAGCGGGAGACGTCGGCGGCCAAGGTGGCGAACTCGGCGCCGGAGGTATCGGCCGCACCGTTGCGGGGATCGCTGGAGGTATTCACCGGCACGCCCAGCGGCTCGGACTCCGCGAGGGCCTGCAGGGCGTTGTTCCAGCGGGCTGCCGTGCCCGCGTCCTGGAGGGTGAAGGCCAGGACGTGACGGATATGATCGGCGGTGAGCATGGCGCGCTGCTGATCGGTCAGCGCCCAGGCGGGCGCTCCCGCCTCCTGGCGGGTGCGCCCGCCGTAGCTGCCGGCGAAGGGTCCGACTCCCGGATTGGGAACGGGCTGGTGGGGCGAGTAGAGCATCAGCCCCGCGATTGCCTCGAGGCTCATCCTGGAGGCGAGGTCGGCGGCGCGCTCCGCGGCGGGAAGCCGCCAGTCCTCGTAGGGCAGTAGCGCTCCGGTGCGGGCCAGGTCCTTGAACAGGTGGCCGTCGGCCTCGAGTATGGGGGCTGAGGTGGTTCCCAGGGTGGGGCCATCCGGTTGCGGGTGCAGCGTGAACACGGGCTCGGCGTAGTCGCCGGCTGCGGATGGAGCAGGGCTGGATTCGGGGGCTGCGTTCACGGGATTCACTGTGGCTCCTTCGCTGCACGGCCGCACGGCAGCGGCCGTGCGGAACAAGCATCGCACGGACGGGGCACATGAGCGGGGCGATCACCAGGGGACATGCGCGGGACGGCCGCCACCGGTACAGGCGCGAGCAGCTGCTTAGGCCTCAGGCGCCTGGCGGTTCCGTCCGCCGGTCGACGATGTGGATGGGCCCCTGCAGCCCACAGTCTCCAAGGGCGGTATCGAGTTCGGCCACCAGCTCCTCCAGGCTGGTCAGCCCCGCCGCCACCTCCGCATGCTCGATCTGAAGTGCGGCGACTCCCCCGAGTTCAAGTACCGGTTCTATGACGAACCGCTCCGCCGCGCCCTCCTGCAGCAGCGCCAGGTCCTCACCGGCCCCGTAAACCACCGTCTGCGCGGAAGGCGGGCCCAGATCAGTGCCAAACAGCGGATCGTGCAGGGACACCTCCATGAACACGGTGCCGTCCTCAGCCTCTAGTCGCTCATGCCCGAGCCGCCGCAGTCCGCGGCAGCATCTTGCGGGCAGCGTTCCCGTGCTGCCATCCGGCCCCGCACCTGTGTAGGCGAAGGCGCGCAGCCCGGAGCGGATGAGCGCATCAGCGAGCGCTCCTATACGCGCATCGGCCAGGGCATCGGTCCGCTCACCGGTTGCGGTCAGGACCAACCAGTCGGACTGCGGCAAAGGCTGCTCCAGGACGAATCCGGCCCCCTCGCCCACACTACGTACCTCCGCAGTCGCCTGGCGGGGGAAGACTCGCACAAAGGCGGTGCGCGGGCCGGCTCGCGTCACCAGCGCAGTGGTCAGGACCAGCCCGGCATCAACCAGCCAGGGCACCCCCGGCGTCGGCCCGGGCGGTTCGTGCTTGCCGCCGGCGGCAGCACCGCTGGCGGCGGAGTCGGGCGAGCGGGAGTTGGTCATGGCGGCACGGTATCGCCGGGGTACGACACGAATCCGGAGGTCTTAAGGGCCGCCGGGCGGCGTCGGGACCGGTGGTCGCGCCTCGACTGGACTCCCGCTTCACGGGCCGCGCCTGCGCATCCCGACCCACCAGTTCCCACAACCCACAGTGAACGTTCACATTCAGGGGTGAATGCGCCTATCATCAGTTCTGCAGCCGACCGTCCGGCGTGAGGATGCGCCCGGCGGTGAGCAGGCGGTAACCGCCTGAAGTGAATGAGCAACGGAGCAACACATGACCCCAGACACCACTGCCACCAGTCTCGACCCGACCAGCACCGCCCTTGGCATTGAGCTCGGCTCCACGCGGATCAAGGCCGTGCTGGTAGACGCCTCCGGCTCCGTACTGGCCGACGGCGGACACACCTGGGACAACGAGCTGGTTGACGGCATATGGACCTACGCGATCGATGCAGTCATCACCGGCCTGCAAAGCGCCTATGGCGAGCTGGCGCGGTGCTACCAGGAGCGCCACGGCGCTCCGCTCACCGAGGTGGGCGCGATCGGCGTCTCCGGGATGATGCACGGCTACCTTCCCCTCGATGCGGGCGGCGAGCCGCTGGTTCCCTTCCGAACCTGGCGCAACACCTTCACCCAGGACTCCTCCCGCACGCTTTCGCAGCTATTCGGGCTCAACATCCCCCAGCGCTGGTCGATCTCGCACCTGCACCACGCCATCACCCACGGCGAGGAGCACGTCGGACGCATCGCCCACCTGACCACCCTGGCCGGCTACGTCCACTACCGCCTGACTGGAAGGCACGTGCTAGGTGTGGGCGAGGCCTCCGGGATGTTCCCCATCGGGCCGGACGGACGAGGCTTCGACGTCGGCATGCTGGCGGACTTCGATCATCTGGTGAAGATGCCCTGGCAACTGGCAGACATCCTCCCCGAGGTCGCGGCCGCCGGGCAGCAGGCCGGACGCCTCACCCCCCAAGGCGCACGCCTGCTGGATCCCACCGGAACGCTCCGCCACGGCATACCGCTGTGCCCCCCGGAGGGGGACGCCGGCACCGGCATGGTGGCAACCAACTCCGTACGCCCCCGCACGGGCAACGTATCGGCGGGCACCAGCGCATTCGCCATGATCGTTCTGGAGCGGCCGCTGCGCAGCCTGGTAGAGCAGATCGATCTGGTGGCCACCCCGGCCGGGGCGCCGGTGGCCATGGCGCACTCCAACAACTGCACCTCGGACCTGAACGCCTGGGTAGAGGTATTCTCCCAGTTCGCCGATGCCATCGGCCATCCCGTCCAACGCGGGCGGCTGTTCGACGTCCTGCTGGGCGCCGCAGCCGCCGGGAATATGGATGACGCCGGGGTCCTGTCCTACAACTTCCTGTCCGGAGACGCCATCGTCTCCCTGCCGGAGGGCCGCCCGCTGACGGTGCGACGGCCCGGGACGTCACTGACCCTGGCCGGCCTGATGCGCTCGCACCTGTTCGCCGCCTTCGCCTCCATGGCCTACGGACTGCAGATCCTCAAGCAGAGCGAGGACGTTCCGATCGACTCGATGTTCGCCCACGGCGGCATATTCAAGACTCCGGAAATTCCCCAGCGGGTACTCGCCGCAGCCTTCAACACTCCGGTGTCCGTGGGGCAGGCTGCCGCCGAGGGCGGGGCCTGGGGGATGGCACTGCTGGCCGGATTCCTGCTCGGCGGCGCGGGGATGACCCTGGAGGAATACCTGGACCACCGCATCTTCGGGGGTCTGGAGGTTCATACCGTCACCCCCAGTGCCGAGGAGGTTGCGGAGTACGCACGCTACCTGGAGCGCTTCATCGCCGCCCTACCGCTACAGCGCGCTGCCGCCGAGGTCTTCTGAGGCTCGCACGGACTTCCACCGTGCCGGCGCCCTCCACGCACCGGTCCGGGAACCAGCCGGGGCCGTCGCGGTCGGCGTTAGTCCCGCGCCCAGTGCTCCCAGCAGGCGGCACGCTCGGGCGCCGCCCAGGCGTCGTCGGGGGTGCCCACCTCTCCCGTGCTGCGGTTGACAACCAGCGCCGGAAGCTGTGGCTCTCCACGCGCAGCGCAGTCATGACCGAGCATGTGCAGCAGTGGCCCCATATGCCGGGGCAGTACCGCGCCTCCGATCAACGCACTGAGTTCGCCGTAGGTCACGACCTCGCGGTGTGCCGCAGCGTCAACAAGCACCTCCCGTGAGCGCGCGACCGCATTGGCCAGCCGGGGTGTAAGCGTATGCATTCGCTCCCCCACCGGGTAGCGTTCCCCCACTGTCAGGGCGAGCTCCGGGACGGGTGCGGAGCCCGGTTGACCTGGGCCCAAGGACCGCCCCGCCGCCGCTTTCATGCGTACATACTCGCAAATCACTAGGCAGCTGCGCGAACCCACCGCGTGAACCGGTGCACTGCCGCCGCAACCAGGCCGAGTGCCGTCGTTTGCGCCCGGATCCGTAGCCGCCTGCGCGGCTGCAAGGATAGGGGTATGAGTACCGCTTCCTTCCAGGCGCCCCTTCCGACCGTCGAGATTCGCGGCGAGATCAAGCTCGGCCAGTTCCTCAAGCTAGCCGGCCTCGTCGAGGACGGCTCGCAGGCGCGTATAGCCGTCCAGTCCGGCGACGTCACGGTGAATGGCGCGGTTGAGACCCGGCGCGGTCACCGCCTGGCCGACGGCGACGTCGTCGTCGTGAACCTGCCGACGGGTGCGGCGGGCGCCGTGGTGTCCGCCTCCTGAGTCCCGGGGCCACCGCCGTCAGAGTCGGCAAGCCACACCGCCCACACGCCTTCTCCATCTGGTTCGAGCCTTTGCACCCTGGTGTGCGGGAATTTGCCGCACACCAGGGTGCAAAGGCTCGCAACAGGGCGACGGGCCACTCCTGCCAGATGGCTGACCGACGTCGCCGACATCCACAGATCAGCCTGGCAACACCCACCCGCGCATCTCATTAACACCCCAGGCGCCGCGGCCCCGGAATCCGTCCCAGGCTATGTCTCATGCAGCCCTACCCCGCGCCCCCGCCCATGCCCCCGATGACCTTCACCTCAGAGCGCACCCGACGCACTTTGCACGCCAGCAGCGACTTGATCCCGATCGATCGCGGTGCCTACGCGCGGCCGCCGGACTCGGCCGCACCGCTGTGGTCGCAACGGCAATACGTGACTCTGGCACGATGCCAAGCAGTGCTGCACGCTCACCCCTCCGCCATCAGTCTCACGCACGAGGCGGCTGCAGTAGTTCAAGGCATCGCCGTTCCCACCGCCGAGCCCGATATCCGGGTCGCCGTGCCACGCAACCATTCGCGCACGCGCAAGCTCCTGCCCTCGCAAACGTATGTGCAGCCCACCGGCGAGTACCCGGGCCGACGTGTGTCCGCCATACGATCCACCACCTCCCCTGCCCCACGCGAGGTGCAGGTCGTCAGTGGCATGCGAGTGACGACGCCGCTTCGGACCGCTCTGGATTGCGCCTTCGACTTGCCGGCGCTGGATGCGATTGTCGTGGTCGACTCGGCTCTGCGCGCCGTTTGCAGACCCGACCGATTCACGGGTCGCTGCCAGGGAGAATTGCTCGCCGCCCAGGGCGTGGAACTGCTGCGCGAAATGGTCGAGGCACAGGGGGCGCGGGCAGGGAAGCAACGGGCGCGGGCCGTCGTCGCCATCGCCGACCCCAGGGCCGAGTCTCCCGGCGAGAGCGTGCTGCGTGGGGTGGCACATGCCATTGGTCTGCCGGAACCACGGGTGCAGGAGCGTTGGGCCGACGACGTCGAAATGACCGAGTACTTTCTGGACCTGGCCTGGCCCGAGTATCGCATTGCGCTCGAATTCGACGGCTACGGCAAGTATCGCAGCGCCGAGGACGTCCGCAATGAGAAGCACCGGGAGATGCGGCTGCGCAATGCTGGTCGCTGGCAGGTTCACCGCGTCGAGTGGCGCGACCTGCACGATCGAGAGTCCCTCGGGCGCCGTCTAGTGGACTTGTTTCCACCATCCGTAGCACGCCTGACACGACGCCGGAGGGACCTGTGGCTTTAAAACCGTCGCGCTCACGGAGCCACGTACCACTGACACACGCAAAATCCGCATGGTACGAACTTTTGCACCCTGGTGTGCGGCAATTAGTCGTACACCAGGGTGCAAAGGCTCGCAATAGAGCACAAAGGGTCGCAGCAGGCCGCCGTGGTACCCACGGTCCGCGGCAGCGGAACCTCTCAGCAGGACGGGCGTCAGCGCTTGAGGCAGCCGGGTCCGAGCAGCGCCTTGATGTCGGAGTAGAACGCTGCCGAGGCCTCCACGCGCAGGGAGTTGTCCAGCTGCGTGCGTACCTCACGCCCAGGACTCGTCAGCGTCAGCCGTACGGTGGACATGCCCGGATGCTTCTCCAGCACCGTCTTGAACTGCTCGACCAGCGGACCGGTGCAGCGGTTGGTCGGGAGCGTGATCGTAACCGCCTCGTGCGTTGCGCTGGACACGTCCGGCACCGTCATCTCCTGCACGTACAGGGCGACCTGACCGTCGCGGCGGTTCAGGCGGCCGCGTAGCGTCACCACCGTGTCCGGCGCCAGCATCGTGGAGACAGTCTGGTAAGTGGAGGGGAAGAAGAGGGCTTCGATGCTGCCACCGAGGTCCTCGATCTGGGCGATCGCCCACAGGTTGCCCTGCTTAGTGGTCTTGCGGGTCAACGAGGTGATCAGGCCGGCAATGGTGACCATGGCGCCATCGGGCCGGTCGTCGTCCTCAATCAGGTCGGAGATCTCAGTGTCCGCCAGCTTGGCCAGGGCACTTTCCAGCCCGAGCAGCGGGTGATCGGAGACGTACAGGCCGAGCATGTCGCGCTCGTAGGCGAGCTTGTCCTTCTTGTCCCACTCGGGCAGGTCCGGCACCTCCGAGGAGAACACCGGGCCGGAGCCGAATCCGGCGTCGGCGGTGCCGCCACCGTCCCCCATGACGGAGGCGAACAAGTCGAACTGCCCAGCCGCCTCGTTGCGTTTGACACCGATGATCTCGTCAACGAAGTCCTCATGGCAGGCCTGCAGGGCGCGCCGGGACTTACCGAGCGTGTCAAAGGCGCCGGCCTTGATCAGCGAGTCAATGGTGCGCTTGTTGCACACGACCGCCGGCACCTTGTCGAGAAAGTCCTCGAAGCTGGTGAAATCGCCCTTCTCCTCCCGGGCCTGCACAATGGCGTCCACCACGTTGGCGCCGACGTTGCGGATCGCCCCCAGGCCGAAGCGAACATCGTCCCCGACCGCGGAGAACTGGGAGCGGGAGGCGTTGACGTCCGGCGGCAACACCTTGATGCCCATGTGGCGGCACTCGCCCAAGTACACGCCCAGCTTGTCCTTGTTGTCCTTCTGGGAGGTCAGCAGCGCCGCCATGTACTCGGTCGGGTAGTGCGCCTTGAGGAAGGCAGTCCAGTAGGAGACCACGCCGTAGGCCGCGGAGTGCGCCTTGTTGAAGGCGTACTTGGCGAAGGGCACCACCACGTCCCACAGGGCCTTTACGGACTCCTTGGAGAAGCCCCGCTCCACCATGCCGGCCTCGAACTCGACAAACATCTTCTCCAGGATGTCCATCTTCTTCTTGCCCATGGCCTTGCGCAGCGCGTCGGCCTTGCCCATGGAGAAGCCCGCCAGGTCGGTGGCGATCTTCATGACCTGCTCCTGGTAGACGATCAGGCCATAGGTGGTGCCCAGAATCGGCTCCAGGGCTTCCTTGAGCTCGGGGTGAATCGGGGTGATTTCCTGCAAGCCGTTCTTGCGCAGGGCGTAGTTGGTGTGGGACTCCGCACCCATCGGCCCGGGGCGATATAGCGCGCCGACGGCGGAGATGTCCTCGAAGTTGTCCGGCTTCATCAGCCGCAGCAGGGTGCGCATGCCGCCGCCATCCAGCTGGAAGACGCCTAGCGTCTCGCCGCGGGAGAGCAGTTCGTAAGTGGCCTTGTCATCCAGCTCGATGTGGTCGATATCCAGCGGCTCCTTACCGTTGGCGACGATATTGTCGAGCGCGTCGGAGATAACCGTCAGGTTGCGCAGGCCCAGGAAGTCCATCTTCAACAGGCCCAAGTGCTCACACGTCGGGTAGTCGAACTGCGTGATGTAGGCACCGTCCTGCAGGCGCTGCATCATGGGGATGATGTCGGTGAGCGTGTGGCTGGACATGATCACCGCGCAGGCGTGTACGCCCCACTGGCGCGTCATGCCCTCAAGCCCGCTGGCCAGCTCGACGATCTTCTGCGCGTCCGGGTCCTCGGCGTGCAGGTCTCGGAACTGCTGCGCCTCGCCGTAGCGGGGGTCCTCGGGGTTGAAGATCCCCTTGATAGTGATGTCCTTGCCCATGATGGTGGGCGGCATCGCCTTGGTAAGGCGGTCCCCGACGGCGTAGGGGTAGCCCATCACGCGGGAGGAGTCCTTCAGGGACTGTTTGGCCTTGATGACACCGTAGGTGACCACCTGGCTGACCCGGTCGTCCCCATACTTCTGCTTGACGTACTCGATGACCTCATCGCGCCGGCGCTCGTCGAAGTCGACGTCGATATCCGGCATGGAGATGCGCTCGGGGTTCAGGAAGCGCTCGAAGATCAGACCGTGGTTCAGCGGGTTGAGCTCGGTAATGCCCATGGCGTAGGCGACCATCGAGCCGGCGCCGGAGCCGCGGCCCGGCCCCACCCGGATGCCGTGGTCCTTAGCCCAGTTGATGTAGTCGGCCACCACCAGGAAGTAGCCGGGGAAGCCCATCTGCACGATCACGTCGATCTCGTACTCGGCCTGCTTGCGGCAGTCCTCGGGGATGTTGCCGTGGAAACGGCGGTCCATGCCCTTCCAGCACTCGCTTATGAACCAGGACTCCATGGTCTCCCCCTCGGGAACGGGGAAGACCGGCATGAAGGACGCACCCTCGTCGATAGTCTGGAAGCTGACGTTGCACTGCTCGGCCACCAGCAGCGTATTGTCGCAGGCCTGGGGCATCTCCTTGAACAGGGCACGCATCTCCCGGCCCGGGCGCAAGTAGTAGGTGTCACCGTCGAACTTGAAGCGGTCGGGATCCGAGAGCACTGAGCCGGAGTTGATACACAGCATCGCGTCCTGCACAGTACGGTCCTCCGGCCGCACGTAGTGCGAATCGTTGGTGGCCAGCAAGGGGGCATCCAGAATCTCCGAGATGCGCAGCAGGTCCTTGATGACGCGTCGCTCGATGTCCAGCCCGTGGTCCATCAGCTCGACGTAGAAGTAGTCCTTGCCGAAGATATCCTGCAGCTCGCCGGCAGCGCGCAGGGCCTCATCCCACTGCCCCAGGCGCAGGCGGGTCTGCACCTCGCTGGATGGGCACCCGGTGGAGCCGATCAGCCCACTCGCGTAGCGCGACAGCAGCTCACGGTCCATACGCGGCGCCTTGCCCCACTGCCCCTCCAGTGAGGCGTAGGAGTCCAGGCGCATCAGATTGTGCAGTCCCTCGTCATTGCGGGCCAGCAGTGTCATGTGCGTGTAGGAGCCGCGGGCGGAGACGTCGTCGGAGCGCTGGGACTCGTCGCCCCAGAACACACGGGTCTTGTCGAAGCGGGACGTGCCCGGCGTCATGTACGCCTCAACCCCGATGATGGGCTTGATGCCGGCCTGCTTCGCCGCGGCGTAGAACTCATAGGCCCCGAACATGTAGCCGTGGTCGGTAATGGCCAGGGCGCGCTGCCCCAGCCGCTTGGCCTCGGCCACGTAGTTCTTGATCTTGCCCGCGCCATCAAGCATGGAGTAGTCCGTGTGCACGTGCAGGTGGACGAAGTCGTCGTAGGGCTCCTCGCCGTCCGCCTGCTCGCCTGCCATCCGTACCGCGCTCGCCTCTGCCATGCGGCTCATCTTAGGGGCGCAGGAGCGTGCGGGCCATGTCCTGATGCCAGATGCCGGCGTCCCGGTAGCGCGCGCCGGTGAGCACCCGGTAGCCGCAGCGCCGGTAGAAGCCCATGGCGTGCTCCTGCGCGGAAAGCACCACGGTGACGGCGGCCCGCCCCGCCCCCGGCACGGAGTCGGGCGGCGTCCCGGGACCGGCGTGCGACTCGCCGTAAGCCATCGGCGAAGTCGCCACGGCCGCATGCTCCAGGGCGGCTCGCTCGACGGCGGCCACCATCCGCGCACCCAGGCCGGTGCCGCGTGCGGCGCGCCGCACAGCCAGGCGGCCCAGGTGCGCCAGCCCGGGGTGGCTGGAGTCGATCAGCAGTCTGGCGGAGGCCAGCGGTGCACCGTCTGCGCCGGAAGCCAGCAGGTGGATCGTGGTCGCATCGAAGTCGCGGGCGTCAATCTCCAGGGCGAGCGGTACATCCTGCTCAATGACGAACACCTCCAGGCGCACGTCCGCCAAGCCGCACCGCACCGTGTCCAGGGCGGGGTCGGCGTCGTCGCCGCGGACCGTAGCGAAGGAGACCGGTTCGACGACGGCGCGCAGTGGCTCGATCTGCAGCGGCGGGTGGCCGGTCGGGACCGGGTCGTGGGGCAAGACTCACCTCCGGGGTGCCGCACGAGTACGGACAGCGTAGCGCCCCTCCCGGCGACCGCTTCTACCGACCTCGGCGAATTCAGGGCAGGCGCAGGACCTCCAGGGCGTGGACCAGGTCATCCGGGTAGTCGCTGCGGAAGGTCAGCATGCGACCGGTGACTGGGTGCGCGAGGGTGAGCCGCGTCGCATGGAGCCACTGCCGCTTCAGGCCGGTCTGGGAAGCCAGGGCCGGGTCGGCCCCGTAGGTGGTGTCTCCCACGCAGGGGTGGCCGACGGCGGCCATGTGCACCCGGATCTGGTGGGTACGACCAGTCTCCAGGTGGACCTCAACCAGGCTCGCGTAGGGCATCGCCTCTATGACGTCGTAATGGGTAATGGACTCCCGCCCGCCATCGATGATCGCCATTTTCCACTCGCGCCCAGGGTGGCGGCCGATGGGGGCATCGATCGTGCCCGAGGAGGGATCGAGGTGCCCCTGCACGAGTGCGTGGTAGACCTTTTCAACCGCATGCTCCCTGAAGGCACGCTTGAGCACAGAATAGGCCTGCTCCCCCTTGGCTACGATCATGACACCGGAGGTGCCCACATCCAGCCGGGACACAATGCCCTGGCGCTCGGCGGCTCCGGAGGTTGCCACGCGCACATGCATGGCTCTCAGGGCACCCAGCACGTCGGGTCCCTCCCAGCCGACGGAGGGATGCGCTGCCACGCCGGCCGGCTTGTCGACGACGACGATGTCATCGTCCTCGTACAGGATCCCCAGGCCGTCAACCGGAGTGGGTGCGGGCTGCACCGGGCGGGGATCGGGCAGGTCAGCCTCGATCATGGCGCCCATATCCAGGCGCAGGGACTTGTCCGCCGGGGCGCCATCGACCCGGATCCTGCCGGCGGCGCACAGGGCTTCCACCCTGGAGCGGGACAGCCCTGTCATACGCGCAAGCGCCACGTCGACTCGCTGCCCGGCCAGCCCGTCCGGAACCGGTAGCAGCCGCAGGCTCATGCCTCAGCCTCCGCATGCCGACCCCGACCGGCACCGGCGCGAGTGCCATCCAGCTCGAGGCCCCGCAGGGACAGCACCATGATCACGACGGCTGCCACCACGATGGCGATATCGGCGATATTGCCCACGAACCAGCCGCCGTAGTCGATGAAGTCCACTACGTGTCCGCGTAGGACACCGGGAGAACGCACCAGCCGGTCGATGAGATTGCCCACCGCGCCTCCCAGTACCAGACCCAGCGCCGCCGCCCACCAGGCCGATCCCAGCCGCCGCGACATACGGGCGACCGCAACCGTCACCGCAATGGCGATCAGGCCGAAGATCCAGGTCTGCCCGGTGGCGAAGGAGAACGCGGCGCCGGGATTGCGCACCAGCACCAGGGTCAGCCAGTCGCCCAGCAGGTGCACGCGCCGACCGCCGCTGAGCGCCGCCACCGCCCATACCTTGGTCAACTGGTCGGCAACCAGAACCGCTGCGGCCAACAGCCACACGAACGCCGTGTAACGCCGTGTGGCCAAGCCCGGGGACTTCGCCGATGCGGCGCCTGGATCGGTAGCAGTGCCGGGCCGGAGCGGCCTGGCGGGCTCAGTGTAATCGCTCATGGTCCTTACACGTATGGGTCAACGCTGCGGTTGGCAAGTATCAAGGGCGCACG
>NZ_PIZD01000006.1:33121-51022 GCF_010365615.1 Actinomyces sp. 565 | reverse complement strand
CGGCGCCCCGGTAGGGTGCGCCGCCCCCGACCGACGGGCCAGTGGCAGTCGCAGCCGACGCGGGAGTCCGCGTCGGCTGCAAGCGCCGTCCGTCACAAGTTCGGGCTGGCGGACTCGTTGCCGTCCTCGACGGTGGTGAGCAGGTTCTGCAGGTAGCTCTTCAGGCGCGTCCGGTAGTCGGACTCGAAGCGACGCAGCTCGTCGATCTTGTGCTCCAGCCCCGAGCGCTCCTTCTCGAGCTGAGCCAGGGTGCGGTTGCGCTGGTCCTCTGCCTCGCGCACGACCTGCTCGCCGGTGGCGCGGGCCTCGGCGATGATGCGCTCGCCCTCGGCCTTGCCGTTGGCGACGTGCTCGTCGTGCAAGCGCTGGGCCAGCTCGAGCATGCCGGAAGCGGCCGCCGGCTCCTGAGACTCCTCCACGGCCTGGGCGGGAGCCTGCTCGACGACAGGCTCCACCACCGTGGTCTCCTGCTGCGCAGCGGGAGCCGCCTGCGTTCCCTCGCCCAGCTCCGCCACCCGGGCGTTGGCAGCCTCCAGCTTGGCCTTGAGATCGGCGTTCTCGGCCTCAAGCTGGCGCATGGCCTCGACGACCTCGTCAAGGAACTCGTCAACCTCGTCCTGCTCGTATCCCTCGCGGAACTTGGTTGCCTGGAACTTCTTATTGAGGACGTCGTCTGCGGTCAGCAGCGTCATAGTCGTCACCTCGGTGTCGTTACGGTAGATGCCACGAGCACCGGAGGACCGGCGACTCATGCGGACAGATTACCTGAACTCCAGGTTCAGGCCATATTCGGAGGCGCATGTCACGCTCCCGGAGTTGCCCCCTCCTGCCCCCTGAGCCGCGCATTGGCACGCTCCAGGCGCGCGACTTGGGCCTTCGCGGACGCCAACTCGTGCTCGAGACTCCGCATGGCCGCAATAACCTCGTCAAGGAACTCGTCAACCTCGTCCTGCCCGTATCCTTCACGGAACCGTGTGGTTGGCAGCTTCCTGTTCAAGATGTCATCCGATGTCAGCGGCGTCATGGTGATCTCCTCAGCGTCGTGGGGTGAGTCGTATCGCGAGCCGCACGAGCGCCGGAGAACCCGGACTCGTGCCGTCGAGAACGCTCGTCTCCTGATGCGAGTAAAACCGGAAGGGACTGGTCACGCACCGCATTGCCTCGGCTCCGCAGGACGGACCGCGCGTCACGCTACCATCACATGCCGTGCCGCGGCATGCATTCGGGCTGACCTCATACCGATTGTCCGGTCCGGCGGCACGCGTGAACCGTCACACCAGCAGCAGGAGCAGGCGCCGGAGGATGACGATGCCGAACCACAGGACCAGGAAGCTCAGGTCGATGCCGACCGCGCCTAGGCGCAGCATCGGCATGAAGCGGCGGATTTGACGCAGCGGCGGATCGGTCAGCCCGTAGACGACGTTGGCCAGCACGAGTACGACGCCGCTGGGACGCCAGTTCCGGGCGAACAGCTGGATCCAGTCCAGCACTACCCTTGTCAGCAGGACCAGAACATACAGATCGAGCAAGCTGCGCAGAATTGAAACGAGTGCCAGCACCACGGCCCTCGGTTCAGCTCTGGTTGAAGAAGCGACCGTGAGCGTCCTCCGAGCCCTCGCCGTCGTCGATCTCAACCGAGGTCGGGGTCAGCAGGAAGACGCGGGGGGTGACTCGCTCGATGGCACCGTGCAGGCCGAATACCAGGCCGGCAGCGAAGTCAACCATGCGGCGGGCGTCGGACTCGCTCATATTGGTGAGGTTGATGATTACCGGAACCCCGTCACGGAAGGCCTCCCCGATCACGCGGGCCTCGTTGTAGGTGGAGGGGTGTACCGTCACGATCCGGCGCAGGTCCGGGGCCTCGGCCGGTGCGGGCACCTCCTCGAAGGGGGCGTCATAGACCTTGCCCTCATCTTCGCGATCGGCATACTCGCCGACCAGGTCCTGAGTGAAATCGGTGGGGACGGCCTCGGGGGCGTCTGCGAAGTCATCGTCAGTCGGCTCTGAATAGCCGAGGAAGTTGGTCATCTTGCGCAGTGCGCTCATGGGGTGCTCCTTATCCGTCCGGTCCCTGCGATCCGGATGTGGCTGACGGTATCGGGCGCAAGCACTCCTGCCGCTGATTCGCCGCGGCGTGTCACCGAACGCGCCGGGTGCGTTATGCCAGTACTCGCAGGGTCGCCCAGATCACTCAGTCGGGCCGCGGGCGCGGAGTGCCTTAGGGCGCCGGCACGACCACACCCGCCTGCCGCCCGGTGACGCCGTCGCGGCGGTAGGAGTACAGTCCTGGCTCCTCATAGGTGCACCGATCGACCCTGGTGATGCCTCCCACCCCGGCACGCTCCAGCTGGGCGCAGACCCCTGCAGCCAGGTCTATGCCGGGAGTGCCCCATCGCGTAACCGCATGGCAGGCGGGCTCCACCGCCGTCGCCTCGAGTCGCAACTGCTCAGGGACCTCGTAGCAGGCGCCGCAGATCGCAGGTCCCACCGCGGCGCAGATACCGGTGGGATCCACGCCGAGGTCCCCGAATGCCGCCAACACGGCCGGGACTATGCCCATCAGCAGGCCACGACGGCCGGCGTGGACAGCTGCCACCACGGCTCCGTCAGCGCCGGCCAGTAGCACCGGCACGCAGTCCGCCACGAGCACCGCCGCAGCCGCCGCCGACGCCGGGGCGCGTGCGTCAAGCAGCAGCGCATCGGCGGTGGGCGCAGCACTCGCATCCGCGGCCGCAACGCCGGTGGAGTGCACCTGATTCATCCACGCAATGCCCGTGCGGTCACAACCGGAGGCAGAGCCGGTCGCATCCGAGGCAAGACCAATCGCCTGCGCGAGCCGATCCCGGTGGTCAGCAACCCGCGCCGTGTCATCACCTACGTGGACGGCGAGGTTGAAGCCCGCGTACGGGCCGCCGTCCGAATCAGGCCCATCCGGCGCCGTGCGGGTGGTGAAGTAGCCGCACGCGCCAGCCCCCAGGTCGGCTGGGATCAGGGCCGGGGAGCACACCTGCCCACCCACTGGTCAGCGCAGGAAGTCGGGCAGGTCGATGTCATCCTTCTCAGCGTCGACGCCGATTACGCGGGGGACAGCCAGTTCGGGCTCAGCCTCCGGCACGGACTCATCCACGTAGCTCGGCACCTCGGCCGTGACCGGCGCCGCTACCGCGGGGACGGGGCGCGTGACTGGGTTCTCAGCTGCGTGCGCACCGCGGGTCGGGGCAGCAGGAGCGGCGGCTCGCGCCGACCCCGCGGAGGAAGCCGCCCGCGCCAGGCCGGCCCCGCTCGACTCGGCGCGGGGCTCGACGGCGGGGTCCTCGTCAAAGCCCGCGGCAATGACGGTGACCCGCACCTCGTCGCCCAGGGCGCCGTCCACCACGTTGCCGAAGATGATGTTCGCCTCGGGGTGAACGGCCTCGCGGACGAGGTTGGCCGCCTCGGAGATCTCGAACAGGCCCAGATCGCTGCCGCCCTGGAAGAACAGCAGTACGCCGTGGGCGCCGTCGATGGAGGACTCCAGCAGCGGGGATGCGATGGCCTGCTCGGTGGCAGTCAGCGCACGGTCCTCTCCCGTGGCGGAGCCGATACCCATCAGGGCGCTGCCGGCGTCCTGCATGACGGACTTGACGTCGTTGAAGTCGACGTTGATCAGGCCGGGGGTGGTGATCAGCTCGGTGATGCCCTGGACACCTTGGAGCAGCACCTGGTCGGCCTGCTTGAAGGCGTCAACGACGCTGATGTTGCGGTCCGCGATCTGCAGCAGGCGGTCGTTGGGGATGACGATGAGGGTGTCGACCTCGGCACGCAGGTTGGTGACGCCGTCCTCGGCCTGAGTGGCGCGACGCCGTCCCTCGAAGGCGAAGGGCCGGGTCACCACCCCGATGGTCAGCGCACCGAGTGAACGCGCCACCTTGGCGACGATCGGGGCGGCGCCGGTTCCGGTGCCGCCGCCCTCGCCGGCGGTAACGAAGACCATATCGGCCCCCTCGAGGGCCTCCTGAATATCGTCCTGGTGGTCCTCGGCGGCCTTGCGGCCGATGCTCGGATCGGCGCCGGCACCCAGGCCGCGCGTCAGGTTGCGGCCGACATCGAGCTTGGTATCGGCATCAGACATCAGCAGCGCCTGCGCGTCGGTGTTGACGGCAATGAACTCGACGCCGCGCAGGCCGGCCTCGATCATGCGGTTGACGGCGTTGACGCCGCCTCCGCCGACGCCCACCACCTTGATGACTGCTTGATAGTGCTGCGATTCCGCCACTGTCTGCCTCCGCGTTTAGTGCCGAGCCCCAGGGGACTCCCCTCAACCTTCAACCTGAAGTCGAGGTCTATACTTATGTCATTCTTCCGATGACGTGCCCAACGCTATGGGTCCCCCAGCCGCCCGCAGGGTATTTGGTTCGGCGTGTCAGGACGTGGTCGGACTGTGCGGGCTGGACACGTCGTAGGTATCCGCCTCCTGCCGCAGCAGCACCGCCAGCACCCGCGCCTTGAGCTCATTGTCCGTGGACTGGCCCCACATCACCGTGGCACCGCTCACCAGGGTCAGCGTCACCTGCCCGGTCTGCGAGACTCGCCCGCCGGAGACCTGCGTGCGTGTCTCCGGATCCAGGCTGCCAATCGCCTCCGTTACGGCTGAGACCTGGGACTCCGACAGCTCCTGCCCGGGTTCCGCGGCGATAACCGCCAAGCCCTCCGGAGCCCGCTGCGCCGTCTCAAGGACCACCGCCTCGCCGTCAAGCACCTCATAACCGGCATCGACCTGCCGCACGGCGACCGGAATGCGCATGGTCAGGCGTACCGCCAGGCCGTGCGGCCATGAACGGGTCACCGCCGCAGACCTCACGGTCACCAGGGAGTCCGCCACCTCTTCACCGAGGGCGGTGACGTCCAGGCGCAGCAGGGACTGCCCGCGGTGGGGTGCAAGCACCGCCTGCACGTCACCCGCGTCCACGCTGCCGTCCGCACCCGTGACCGTGATTTCGTTGGGGCGCAGTCCCAGCAGCGGTGAGAACAGGCAGGCCCATACCAGCAGCGCGATCACCGCCGCAGCTCCCGCGGCCCGCACCAGCCGCCCGCGGCCTAGGCGCCTGCGGGCACGACGACGCTCCTCCAGCCGGTCGGACAAGCCCGAGGAGACCACCCGGTCCCGGCTCACCCCCCTGGAGCCCAGGGCGCGCGAGCCTTGGTCACCGCGAGCCTGCAGCGGTTCTACGGCAGCCGGGGCGGCGGCAGGGGCCTGTACGGGGTCGCCTGCGGCGTCGACGCGGGCGGGATCGGACGGTACGGATACGGATTCCGCGGCTGCGCCGCGGGGCCTGGGGCGGCTCGGCTTGCGCATCATGCCGGGTTCGCGCGCTCGGCCAGGTTGCGCAGGATTACCGGCCCCAGGCGGGTGACGTCGCCGGCACCGATGGTCAGTATCAGGTCACCGGGTCGTGCCAGGCCGGCGGCGGCGTCGGCGGCGGCCTCGGCATCGGCGATGTAGCGGCCGTCGCCGGGAATGCGGTCGACTACGCTCTGGCCGGTGACGTCGGGGAAGTCGGCCTGGGTCTCACGAGCCGGGTAGATCGCAGTCACGATTACGTGGTCGGCGGCTGCCAGGGCGGCGCCGAACCGGTCTGCGAAGTTACGGGTACGGGAGAACAGGTGGGGTTGGAACAGTGCGATAACCCGACCGCCGCGGGCGTCCGCGACCTCCCGCGCCGCGGCCAGGAGTGCCGCGATCTCGGTTGGGTGGTGCGCGTAATCGTCGATCACGCGGACGCCGACCGCCTCCCCCCGGTGCTCGAAGCGACGGCCGGTGCCGGCGAAGGCGCCCAGGGCGGCGGCCATTGCCTCAGCGGAGACGCCGAGCTCGCATCCGGCCTCCCAGGCGGCGGCCGCATCTAGCGCGACATGGTCACCCGGAATCGACAGCTCCAGCGGCACCGGTCCCGAGCTGGAGCCGGCCCCGGAAATCGTGGCTGAGCCGACATCATCCCAACGGGTAATCAGGGCGCTGGTACCGGTAGCGCTGCGAGAGACGACCTCCACGCGAACATGCGCCGCACCGGGCAGCGGACCGCCGGGAATGGCGGAGGGCTCGGTGGTGCCATAGGTGGTCACTCGGGTGCCGGCGGAAACCGCCTGCCGGGCCAGCCGCAGGGCACCGGGATCGTCGGCACAGGCGATCAGCAGCCCACCGGGGAGCAGGCGCTCGACGAAGGCTACGAAGGCCTGCGCAAAGGCCTCCGCGGTGCCGTAGTTGTCCAGGTGATCCGGCTCGATATTGGTAACGATCTCGACGGTGGGGGCATAGTTGAGGAAGGAGCGGTCGGACTCGTCGGCCTCCGCGACAAAGGCCAGCCCCCCGCCCAGGTGCGCACCGGTGCGCAGGGATCGCACCACTCCCCCGATGGCGAATGAGGGATCCTGACCGGCAACGGACAGCGCCTGGGCGAGCATTCCCGAGGTCGTGGTCTTGCCGTGGGCGCCCGCCACGGCAACGAAATCGCGTCCCCGGGCGGCCAGGGCCAGGGCCTGCGAGCGGTGGATCACGGTCTGGCCGCGCTCCCGCGCCGTCCTCAGCTCAGGGTTGGAGTCCTTGATGGCGGTTGACACCACCACGGTGGCCTCGGGCGGAACATTGGCTGCGGCGTGGCCCAGTCGCACCCCCAGACCCTGCTGACGCAGCTGCTCAAAAGCCTCTCCCCCGTTGGCGTCGGAGCCGGTGACAACGGCACCGCGCTCGGCCAGGATCTGCGCCACCACGCTCATCCCAGCACCGCCGACGCCGATCAGGTGGAAGGCCCGTCCGGTCAGTTCCTCCGCCGCCAGCGCCTGCTCCGGGAGCGGGCCGGTGCCTGCGGGGCTGACCGGGAGGGCATGGGACAGTTGATCATCGGTCACCGGCTCTGCTCCTTGCCCTCGAAGTCATCGATATCCGCGACGTCCTTAATTCCCGCGGGCTCCCCTGGCGCCGCGATACCACCGAAGTCCCCGGTAGCCGACCCGCTGCTCGGGTCGGCGGGCGCGCCGTTATCCGCTGCGGCGGCGGCATCGCCGCAACCGGCTGCGGCTACCTCGCGGATCAGCGCCGCCAGGCGCTGCGCCCCGTCACGCACGCCGGTGGAGGCTGCGGCCGCGGCAGCAGACCTGCGCCGGGACTCGTCGGTGAGCACCGCAGTGAAGCCGAGGATGTCCTCGGCGTCTAGATCGGCGTCGGCCACCAGTTGTCCCCCGCCCGCAGACACGCAGTCCGCCGCATTCAGCCGCTGTTCCCCGTTGCCTATGGGCAGGGGGACGTAGAGGGCGGGCAGCCCCAGGGCGGTCAGCTCGGCCACGGTGCCCGCACCGGAGCGGCAGATCACGCCGTCGGCGCAGGCGTAGGCCTGTTCCATCTCCGTCAGGTAGTCCAGGACGTGGTAGCGCTCCATCAGCCCGGGAGCGCGCGCGGCCGCGCGTTCCAGGGCGGCACGCACCGGCGCGTCCTTGCCCCGGCCCGTCAGGTGCAGCACCTGCAGGTCGGCGGGCAGCCGGTCGGCGCATTCACACATGACCTCGTTGAGGTGCTGGGCTCCCAGGGAGCCGCCTGTGACTAGCACCGTAGTGGCAGCCGGGTCCAGTCCCAGCGCGGCGGCGCCATCCCGGCGGGCGCCGACGACATCGGCACGCTGCCGCTCCACCAGGGAGCCAATCGCCGGCCGCAGAGGCAGGCCCGTGACCTCGGTCCGGCCGTGAGCCGCAGCGAGGGGTGTGGAGGCGAAGGTGAGGGCGACGGCGGCCGCCCAGCGGGCCCCGAGCCGATTGGCGAGCCCGGGACGAGCATTCTGCTCGTGAATCACTACGGGCACGCCGGCGCTCCTGGCCGCCAGGTAGGCGGGCGTGGAGACGAAGCCGCCAAAGCCGACCACGACGTCGGCGTCGACTTGCCTGATTGCCTCAGCTGCGGCGGCGACGGCACCGCGCAGGCGGCGCGGCAACAGCAGCAGGTCGCCGGTGGGGCGGCGCGGCATGGGCACGCGGGGCACATGAGCCAGCTCGTAGCCCGCCTCCGGGACGAGCCGCTGTTCCAGTCCCTCCTTGGTGCCCAAGACCAGGATGCTGGTGCCGGGATCGCCCCCGGAGGCGGCGTCGCGCAGGGCGGCGGCCGTTGCCAGCAGGGGGTTGACGTGGCCGGCGGTGCCGCCGCCGGCCAGCAGTACCCGCAGTGGCCGATCCGCGCGGTCATCCGCAGCGGAACTCTGGGTGGGCATTTCAGGCACGTTTCCTCCTGCGCGGTGCGATGACGGCCAGCGTACGGCGTACAGCGCCCGTACGGGAGCGCAGCGCCGCAGACGCGCCGGGCTCGTTGCGGGCGAAGGCGAGCAGCACCCCGACGGCGAGCAGCACCGACACCAGCGCGGATCCCCCCGCGCTGACGAGGGGCAACGGCACCCCCAGCACGGGCAGCAGGCCGACCACTACGCTCATGTTGATCAGGGCCTGCCCCACGATCCAGGTCATGATGCCGCTGGTGACCACTGCGACGTACAAGGACTGGCTACGGCGGACGATGCGCAGGCAGCACCAGGCGACCACAACGAATAGCGCTATTACGAACAGTGTGCCCACCAGGCCGAACTCCTCACCCAGGACGGCGAAGATGTAGTCGGAATCGGCCTGGGTCAGGTAGCCCCACTTCTGCCGTGAGGAGCCGGGGCCCACCCCCCGCAATCCGCCGGTGCCCAGGGCGTAGCGCCCGTGCTGAGGCTGGTAGCCGACGTCAAGGGGGTCGTAGCGGTCCGGATGCAACCAGGCTAGGATGCGGGCCCGGCGGTTCGCGGAGAGCATCGACGCCGCCGCGAAGCCGAGCAGGCCGATGCCCCCCAGAGCGGCGAACCAGCGCCAACCGAGTCCGCCCAGCCACAGCGCCCCGGCCACCAGTGCCGTGAGCACGATCACCGTGCCCAGGTCGCCCCCGGCCATCACCAGCCCGATGCCCAGGCCGGCCGGCAGCAGTATCCATCCCAGGAATCGCGCCAAGTCGCGCCCCGTGCGCACACCGCCGATGAATGCGTCCCGGTGGCGGGACACCATCACGCCCAGGTACAGGCACAGCCCCAGCTTGATGAACTCCGACGGCTGGGCCGTGCCCAGGCCCGCGGGCAGCTGGATCCAGTTCCGGTTGCCGTATACGTCGATGCCAATGCCGGGAACGAACACCAGTAGCTGCAGGGCGAAGGATGCCAGCAGCGCCGGCCAGGCGAGTCGTTTCAGCGAACGCGGCCGCAAGCGCGACAGCACCCACATGCCGAGCAGCCCGATGACGGCGAAGACCAGGTACTTGGAGAAGGCGGTGAACGCATTGCCTCCGTCGGCCGCAGTCGTCACCGACTGCACCGAGAAGACCATGATCAGCCCGAAGGCGAGTAGTGCCAAGGTGGATACCAACAGGGCGTAATAGCTCAGGGTGCTGCTCTCGCCCTCGACCGGGCCGTCAGCGCCTCGCAAGAATCGCGCTCGCCTCGACCAGCGACGCGCGGGCGTCATGTCCGTCTCAGTCATCTCGGCGCCCGCCCTCGACTGCGTCACCCGCTACCGCTTCTGATACCGCTTCTGATACCGCTGCTGACTGCGTCACCCGGGCGGCGGCGCGGGCAAACAGGTCGCCGCGCTGGGCGTAGGAGTCGAACTGATCCCATGAGGCGCATGCGGGGGCGAGCATCACGGTGTCTCCGGGTTCGGCCAGCGCGGCGGCCGCGGCCACCGCCGCGTCGGTTACCGCCTGCGGGGTGCCGTCGGGGACCGTGGTCACCGGCAGCTCCGGGGCCTGCTCGGCCAGCGCCCCCAGCACGGCGGCCTGGTCCCGGCCAATGACGACCGCGCCGCGCAAATGCGGCCTAACCGCGCGCACCAGCTCGTGGAAGGTGGCGCCCTTGGCATCACCACCCACGATCCATACGCCGCTACCCCGCGGCAGGGCCGTCAGTGCAGCCTGAGCGGCGTGGGGATTGGTGGCCTTGGAGTCATCCACCCAGGTGACCCCGTCATGCACGGCGACGGTGACGATGCGGTGTGCGCCGGTGCGGTAGGCGCGTAGCCCGCGCGCGATGGCGGTGGGGTCCTGCGCCACGGCCTCACTGGCGAGGGCCAGCGCGGAGGCCGCCAGCGCATCGGCGACGATGTGGGCGGGCACATTGGCGGCCTCGCCACCGGGTGCCAGGTGCGCCAGATCGGCGAAGGTGGCCAGCTCCACCCCGCTGCTGCGCCGCTCGGCGTGGAAGGCCCGGTCCACGAGCATGTCCTCCACGCAGCCGACCTGACCGAGCGCCGGCACCGCTGTGGTGAAGCCGACGGCGCGGCATCCTTCAACGACATCCGCCTGCTCCACCATCGTCATCGTGGCTGCGTCGGCGACGTTGTAGACGGCCGCCCGGCGGGTACGGGCGTACACGCGGGCCTTGTCCGCCGCGTAGGCGGCCATGGACCCGTGCCAGTCCAGGTGGTCCGGGGCGAGGTTCAAGCAGGCCGCAGCCAGGGGGCTGAGCGTATGGGTGGAGTGCAGCTGAAAGCTGGACAGCTCTACGGCCAGGGCGTCGGCGCGTCCCTCGGCCACCGTGGTGATCGCGGGGGCGCCGATGTTGCCGACTGCGGGCGCGTTCAGTCCGGCGGCGGCGAGGATCTGCTCAAGCATGCCGACGGTGGTGGTCTTGCCATCGGTGCCGGTGACCACCAGCCAGGGCACGTCGGGGCGGGCGGAGGCACGCTGGAGCCGCCAGGCAAGCTCGATCTCGCTCCAGGTCTGCACTCCCGCGGCCCGGGCCGCGGCGAGCACCGGACCGGTAGCCGGTACACCTGGAGACACGATGAGCAGGCGCAGGTCCGCGGTGGTCAGGGCGTGCGCGATTGTGGAGTCATCGCCGACGACCGTGCCCTCCAGCCGCGCAGCCGTGCCGGCCCCGAGGGTATCCGCGAGGGCGTCGACGGCGGAGCCGGAGGAGTCGAATACGGTGACACGCGCGCCCAGGGACGTGAGCACGTCGACCACTGCCAGGCCGGTGCGGCCGATCCCTACGACCCCCACACGCGCCCCGGCCAGTGCCTCGACCTGTGTGCTGCTACTCATCGGTGCCTATGACCTCCACTTCGCGGGTGACTGCTGGCGGCGCCGCGGCCCCTCGAGCTGGGCCCACGACGCTCGTGATCCCGATCAGGAAACCAGGTACTCGGCGTAGAACAGGCCCAGCCCGAGCACTACGCACACGCCCGTGATGATCCAGAAGCGGATGACCACATTGACCTCGGTCCAGCCGCCCAGCTCGAAATGGTGGTGCAGCGGGGCCATGCGGAATACGCGTTTGCCGGTGGACTTGAAGGACACCACCTGGATGATGTCGCTCATGACCTCGGCTACGAACAGCCCGCCGATGAGCACCGCCAGGAACTCGGTGCGAGTCAGAATCGACAATCCCGCCACGGCGCCGCCCAGGGCGAGCGAGCCGGTATCCCCCATGAAGATCTTGGCAGGGGAGGCATTCCACCACAGGAAGCCGAAGCAGGCGCCCATAAGCGCCGCCGCGATCATGGCCATGTCACGCGGATCCCGGGTCTGGTAGCACAGCGTGGCCACCACGTCGCCGTGGCCGTAGGTGCAGGACTGGTTGGTCTGCCACACGCCGATGAGCGTGTAGGCGGCGAACACCACGGCGGAGGAGCCGGCGGCCAGGCCGTCCAGCCCGTCGGTGAGGTTGACGGCGTTAGACCAGGCGGTAATGAGGAAGTTCGACCAGATGGTGAACAGGATGATGCCGCCGACGGCGCCGGCGAAGGCCAGGTCCAGGCTCGAGTCCCTGGCGAAGGAGATGCGGGTGGAGGCTGGGGTGAGCCCGTTGCGGTTAGCGAAGTTCAGCGCCGCCACCGAGAAGGTGATGCCGATGAACGCCTGGCCGAGGATCTTCTGCCAGGGGCTGAGCCCCAAGGAGCGCTGCTTGGAGATCTTCTCGAAGTCATCCAGGAAGCCGATGAGCCCGAGCCCCATGATGAGGAACAGCAGCAGCACGCCGCTGGTGTGCGGGGTACGCAGCTCAATCAGATTACCCACGGCGTATCCGAGCACCGTGGCGATGATGATTACCAGTCCCCCCATCGTGGGCGTGCCACGCTTGGTGAAGTGCCCCTGGGGACCGTCCTGCCGAATGAACTGTCCGTATTCGCGTTTGTGGAGGAAGCGGATCAGCAGCGGCGTGCCGAGGAGCGTGGTCAGCAAGCCAACCGCCGCAGAGACCAGGATTGCTGTCATTGGACGTCCCTCTCCTTCAAACTGTCCCTGAGGTGGTCTGCCACGCGCCAGGCGCCCGACCCATTGGACCCCTTGACCAGGACGACGTCGCCATCGCGCAGCGGGCCGTCCGGTGAGTCCAGAGCCGCAAGGACCGCATCGGCGTCGGCGAACTCGAGCGTGCTCACCCCGGCGGCGCGGGCCGCGGCCGCGGCCGGGGCGGCACCGGGTCCGACGGTGACCAGCAGCGCGACACCCGTGTCAGCGGCCAATTCTCCGGTACGGGCGTGATCCCGCACAGAGGAATCACCCAGCTCCAGCATCTCCGAGATGATGGCGACTCGGCGCCGGCCGCCGGCCAGGGAGCCGAGCGACTCGAAGGCGGCGGTCATGGAGTCGATGTTGGCGTTGTATGCATCGTCGATCAGCAGCAGGTTCCGCCCCAGGACAGTCACATCCATCCGGTGGGGACTCTCCAGGCGGGCCTGGGTGAGCTGGGCGGCGATGTGCTCGGGTGCAGCTCCGGCAGCCAGGGCCAGGCCCGCAGCAGCCAGGGCGTTGGCGACGTTGTGCGCACCAGGCACGGCCAGGCGCACCCTGCGCGGCCCGTCCAGACCGGGCAGGTACAGGTCGAAGACGGCGTGCGCGTCGGCGTCGAGCGCGACCTCCTGTGCCCGCACATCGGCCTGAGCCGTGCCTGAGGCGGAAAACGCCAGCGCTGCGGGAGCCAGCTGCGCCATGGCCGCCGTACGGGGGTCGTCCAGGTTGAGCACGGCTGTCCCCGTGGGCAGCAGGCCGCGGACGATTTCCGCCTTGGCCCGGGCGACTCCCTCCACCGAGCCGAAGCCCTCCATATGGGCATGGCCGACCATCAGCACGGCGGCGGCGTCAAGCGGGGCGATGTCTGTCAGGTAGGCGATGTGCCCGGGTGCGGACGCGCCCATCTCCAGCACCAGGAAGCGCGTATCGGCATCGGCCTCCAGGACCGTAAGCGGCAGGCCGATCTCGTTGTTGAAGGAGGCCACCGGGGCGACGGTGGGGGCCTGCGCGGCCAGCAGCTGGCGGGTCAGGTCCTTGGTGGTGGTCTTTCCCACCGAACCGGTGACGGCGACGACGGTCAGCGCGCCGCCGCGCTGTACCGCCCGACGGCGCAGGTCGGCGAGGTGCTCGCGGGCCAGTGCCCCGAGCGCCGCCACGGTGTCCGGCACGACGATCAGCGGCAGCTCCGCTCCGGCGGCGCTCAGGGACGCGCGGGCGGCGGAGATATCACTGACCAGGGCTGCGGCGGCTCCGGCGGTGGCTGCCGCACCGACGTGGGCGTGCCCGTCGGTGCGCTCGCCGGCCAGGGCGACGAACAAGGCCCCGGGGCCGGCTCGGCGGGAGTCCGTAACTACCGCGCCGGCGGCCGCCGCATCCACTGCGGGAGCGGCGTCGGCCGGCACCAGCGCGCCCTGCGTGAAGGCGGCGATCTCGGTCAGGGGACGGTCGATCATGCGCTCTCCCCCCACTTGGCGAGGACCGCCTCCCGCATGACGGGAGCATCGTTGTACCGGATGAATTCGTCGGCGATCTCCAGGAACGGCTCATGGCCCTTGCCGGTCACGATCACCGTGTCCTGCGGACCGCACAGCTCGACGCCGCGGCGTACCGCATCACCCCGCCAGCTGGTGATCTCCTCCACGTCGTGCAGGTCTGGGCGCACGGCACGCACGCCCTCCAGGATGGCGTCACGGATCGACTGCGGGTCCTCACTGCGGGGGTTCTCGTCGGTGACCACTAGCACATCGGCCAGCCTGGCGCAGACCTCGCCCAGCATGGGCCGCTTGCCGCGGTCGCGGTCGCCGTCGGAGCCAAATACCACGATGAGGCGCCCCGGGGTGATCTGCCGCACTGCCTTGAGGGTCAGCTCCATGGCGTCGGGAGTGTGGGCGAAGTCCACGATGCAGGTGCCGCGCACGCCGTCGCGCTGGCTGATGCGCTGCATGCGGCCGGGGATGTTGTGGGCGGTGGCCAGTGCCGCCACCGCGGTTTCGGACGGTACGCCGGCACGGATCGCCATGACCAGGGCGAGGGCGGCGTTCTGGACGTTCACGAGTCCGGGCAGCGGGCAGGCGGCGCTGATGGCCTCGCCGGCAGGGCCGTGCAGGGTGAAGGTGGTGGCGGAGTCAGTCATGGACACGGCGGCGTCGCTGACCCACCAGTCGGTACCGTCCGGCGCTGTGCCTGCCGCGCCATCTGCGTAGGCGCGCACCCGGTCCACCGGGATCCGCCCGGCTGCCGCGATGCGTCCGGCCAGCTGCGCACCCCACTCGTCGTCGACGCAGATGACGGCGCGGCGTGCGTGCTCGGGGGTGAACAACTGCGCCTTGGCATCCAAGTACTCCGGCATGGTCTGGTGGAAGTCCAGGTGATCACGCTGGAGGTTGGTGAATCCGGCCACGTCCACTACGAGCCCGTCCAGGCGGTGCAGCACGATGGCGTGGCTGGAGGCCTCCAGGCTGGCGGCCCCCACGCCCTGCTCGGCGGCCAGGGCCAGCATGCGCTGCAGCACGGGTGCCTCGACGGTGGTGCGGGGCGACTCCACTGATATATCACCCACCCTCAGCTCCACGGTTCCGGCGACCATGCAGGCACCCCGGTGTGCGGTCATGATTGCGTCCAGGAAGTAGGAGGTCGTGGTCTTGCCGTTGGTTCCGGTGACGGCGGTGGTGAGCAGCTGCGTGGCCGGCTGGTGGTAGACCGCCGCCGCCAGCGGCCCCACGACGGCGCGCGGATCGGGGTGGACCAGCACCGGGGTACCGGGGCAGTCCGCATGCACCATGGCGGCACCCGCCGAGTCGGTGAGCACCGCAACGGCCCCTGCGGCGACTGCCTGCTGGGCGTAGGCCGCGCCATGGGTCCTGAATCCCGGCAGCGCCGCGAAGAGCTCGCCTGCGGCCACATCCGCAGAATCTACGCTGACGCCGACGATCTCCAGCCCGTCGACGCTGTCCACACCGCCGTCCTCACGCGTTGCGGGGGTCAGTGAGAAGGTACGCGCGAGGTCGCTGAGGGTGGTGGGTGCGCACAGTTGCGGGCGCAGTCGGGCGGCCGACTCGTAAGCGTGGTTGCTCATAGGACCCCAATCTATCGTGACAGGACGGTTACGACCGCCGGGCGTCGGGCGACACGTGCCAGGACGAGGGTACTCATCCTTCCTCACCTGCGCTCTCGCCCTGGCCGGCCGCGACGACGGCGTCCGCCTCGGCTGCGGCCTGAGCGGCGATGACGCTGGGGTCCGGGGCGATGCCCAGGGTATGCATCGCAGCCAGGGCGACCTTGCGGAACACCGGCGCGGAGACGGTGCCACCGTAGGTGCCGTCCGGGCGATAGACGATAACGGCGACAGCGATGGCCGGGTCACGTGCCGGAGTGAAGCCGACGAAGGAGGCGACCGTGCCGTCCTCGGTGAGGATCTCCGTGGTACCGGTCTTGCCCGCAACCAGGTAGCCGTCGATGGAGGCCGCCTCGGCGGTCCCGCCCTCCTGCGTGACACCGATGAGCATGTCCGTCAGCGTCTGCGCAGTCGCCTCACTGATCACGCGCTCTCCCTGGGGCGTGTCCTGCATGATCTCGTTGCCCTCGGCGTCGATCCACGCGTCCACCACGCGCGGGGCCACGCGCACGCCCTTATTGGCGACCGTGGCGAGCACCTGCACGGCCTGCAGGGCGGTGCCGGCGATTCCCTGGCCGAACATGGTGGTGTAGCGGGTGCGGTCATCCCAGTCCGAGCTCGCGCTGAGGATGCCGGCCGACTCGGCGGGCATCTCGATCCCGGTGACCTGCCCGTAGCCGAACCGCCTGAGGTAGTCGTAGCGCACCTGGTCGTCTAGCTGCTCGCCGATCTGGACGGTGCCGACGTTGGAGGACTCGGCCAGCACTCCGGCGGATGTGAGCGTCTGGGTATCGTGGTAGTGCGAGTCGCGGAAGGTCTGCCCGTTGGCCGCGGTCCAGGTGTAGGGAACCGTCCAGGTGTCCTGCGGATCCATGGTGCCCTCCTCAAGGGCGGCCGCGAACGTGATCACCTTGCCCACACTCCCGGGCTCGAAGATCGCCTGCACACTGCGCGCGTTACGCGACTCCTCCGGAGTGGCCCCCGGATCGGAGGGGTTCACGGCACCGGAGTCGGAGAGCACGAGCAGCTTGCCGGTGGCGGGCTCCATTACCACCACGCAGCCCCAGTCGGCTCCCTGCGCCTGGACCACCTCGTCAATGGCGTCCTGGGCGATCGCCTGCAAGTCAGGATTGATGGTGGTACGCACCGCCGTTCCCGCCGTGGCCGGCACCTCCTCCTGCCTGCCGGTGGGGATGATCGCCCCGAGCTTGCCGACTTCCACGCTCCCCTTCCCATTGGTTCCGGTAAGGGCGTCGTTCTGGGTTAGCTCCAGTCCAGCGGTGCCGACGAGGACGCGCCCCTCGTCCTCCTGGGTGTACCCCAGGACATTGCCTGCGACGGAACCCGCAGGGTAAGTGCGCCGGGTGCGCTGATCCGGCTCCACCCCGGGGATAGCCAAGGCATTGATCCGCCGCCAGGTGTCCGGGGCGACGGCCTCGGCAATGATGGCGTAGGTGGATTCCCCCACCATCATGGCACCCAGCTCTTGAGCGTCCAGCTCCAGAATCTCCGCTATCTGCTCCGCTGCGGCCGCTGCTCCATGACCGACGAGCTCACTGACGGTCTGTCCCGTATCGGGGTCGGTACGTTCCTCCCAGCGCTCGTACTGGGCAATCTTCACCTGGTTCACGCCGATGTCGTAGGAGACTGCGGATGAGGCCAGGATCGTGCCGTCGCGGCCGAGAATGTCACCCCGGGGGGCGCGATTGACCCAGGTCACAGTACGTTCGGCCTGGGCCTGGGCAGCCAGCTCCGGGCCCCGCACCATTTGTAGCCAGGTTGTCCTGGCCGCCAGCGTCCCGAATCCTGCCAGCCCCATGAACTGCAGCAGACGACGCCTACTCGGGTTGACCGGGTTCACTTGGCCTCGTCCGCCTCGCCCGCCTCGGCGGGCGCGCCGCCCGCCAGGGTGGAGTCGGACAGGTCGATGACTCCGGGTGCTGCGGCCGGGACCATGCCCAGTTTCGCCGCCCTTGCCGCCAACGTGTCCGCGGCCGAGGCCTCTTGCACGTCTGCGCGTACGGTTTCTATGTGGTCGCGCAGAACGTTGAGCTCAACCTGCGCGGTCTTCATCTTGTACGCGGTATCCGCCATCCGGGCGTTGAGCAGCATGGTTGATACCAGGGCGCATGCGAGAATACCGATCACCAGTGCCAGAAACGGCAGGGTGCGCGGCGAGGGCGCAATGCCCCGCACCACCCGCAGCTCGGGTCGGCCGGAGCTCTCGGCTGCGGGGCGCGTCTGCGGAGCACCCCTGCGGGCTGCCCGCGCGGTGGCACCGTCGGTCAGTGAGCGCCAGGACGGATTGGCCGTGGCGCTCCGGCGAACCTTGGCTGCGGTGGTCATCGGCAGTTCCTTCCTCGTGTGTTTCCGGCTGGGGCATATGCGTCATGGTTTGGGGCAGGAGCCTGGCCGACGGGCCGGGTGCGCACGGCAGCCCGTAGCCGGACGGAGGCGCTGCGGGGGTTGGCCTCCAACTCGGCTGCGTCAGCCTTCTGGGCACCGTGCGTGA
>NZ_PIZD01000006.1:9301-32809 GCF_010365615.1 Actinomyces sp. 565 | reverse complement strand
CGGCCGGCGCCCCCGAGGTGGCGCCGGCCGCCAGCACCCGCTTGACGATGCGGTCCTCAAGGCTCTGGTATGACTCGACCACCAGGCGGCCGCCTACCCGCAGGCTGTTCAGCGCCCGGGGCAGGGCGCGTTCCAGTAGCTGGAGTTCGCCATTGACGGCGATCCGCAGCGCCTGGAAGGTGCGCTTCGCGGGGTGGCCGCCGCGCCGACGGGCGGCGGCGGGGATGCTCGCGCGCACCAGCTCGGACAACTCGGCGGTGCTGGTTACGGGGCTGCCGGCGCTGCGACGTCTCACTATGGCTGCGGCGATACGCGCCGCGAAGCGCTCCTCGCCGTAGTCACGCAGGATGCGCGTGAGCTCTTGCTCATCGGCAGTGTCCACGATGTCCTGGGCCGTGCGACCGGCTGACTGGTCCATGCGCATGTCCAGCGGGACCGGGTGGGCGTAGGAGAAGCCGCGTTCGGCGTCGTCGAGCTGGAGGGAGGACACCCCCAGGTCCATCAGGACTGCGTCAACCGTTCCGTCCGGGCGCCGGGAGGCTTCGGCGGCGATTGCGTCGACGGCGTCGTACGTGGCCCGTACGGCACGGAACCGGTGACCGAAACGCGCCAACCTCGCCGAGGCCAGCGCGATGGCCTGAGGATCCCGGTCAATACCCACCAGTGTCAGCTGCGGAAAGCGCTCCAGGGCGCCCTCGGCGTGCCCGCCCATCCCGAGCGTGCAATCGATCATGACCGGCTCGGGGACGGTGAACGCTGGTGCAAGCAGTTCCAGGCAGCGTCCCAGTAGGACGGGCGTGTGGTGGTCGGCCGCGGCGGCCGCCTGCCCGTCCGCAGGGGTGTTGCTCACGAGTGTCCTCCTTCCGGCCGGTAGTCGGTGCGGCGGCGTTACGACTGTCGCGGCGCCGCATGCACGGGCGTGTAAGTGGTGTTGGCTGCTCGGGACGCCGTCTACCGGCTCCGTCCTGCCAGGACTCCTCCCGCGGGTTCCGGCGCCGGGGAAGAGGCGTCGGACGCTGCGGCGGGCGGAGACCTCACGGAACGGAACCCGTATCCGGCAGTCCCCGGGCACCGGGAGGCAACAGTCCTCCCGCGTGCCCTGATGGCTCTATGAACTTGTGGCACCGGGTCAGAAGAACCCGGGAATGATCTCCTCCGCGGTATCGGCGAAGACCTGCTCCTGGGCGGCCAAGTAGGTCTCCCAGGCCCCCGCGTCCCAGATCTCCACGCGCGCGCCGGCGCCGATAACCGCCAAGTCGCGTCCGAGCCCGGCATAGGCGCGCAGCGGTGCGGGGATCGTGATACGTCCCTGCTTGTCGGGAATCTGCGAATCGGCGCCCGAGAGCATGACGCGCACGTAGTCGCGCGCCTGCTTCTGCGCCAGGGGAGCCTCGCGGAGCTGGGCGTACATGCGCTCGAACTCAGCGGCGGTGAAGGCGTAGATGCAGTGCTCTTGGCCACGGGTGAGGATCACTCCCCCGGCAAGCTCCTCACGAAACTTGGCCGGGAGTATGAGCCGTCCCTTGTCATCGAGGCGGGGAGCGTGGGTGCCCAGGAACACCGGACCTCACTCCTCTCCCCTCGACGACCGGTGCGCCCCACATTACTCCACTTCCCTCCCCTTTCTTCCACAATGCGGCCGCAAACCGGGGTCACGATCGCGTCGCCCCTGTCGAGGACCCATGGTTTTCCCTGGAATTTCAGCAGTGGTGGGCGGTGGGGGACAGTGGAGGAAAATACGCGCGGCGTGGCGGGAGGCAGAGCGCCGACGTCGATGCGGTCCGGCCGACGCGCGTGGTCCGGGCGGATTCGCGCCCGCGGCCCAGGCGCGGGGCCGGGCGCTGGCTGCGCGGCGGAGCAACGGGCGCATCCGCTGCGCGGCGAACGTGTGCCCCGCGCAGGACGGCACTGTGGAATCACAGTGAAATCACAGTGGAATACGGCCCCGGACAATGACGGGTGGAGGGCAGCCGGTGGAGGAAAGTGGAGGGGCCGATGGGGCAGTTAACCGACACCTGCTATGCCTGGCCCGCTCGAACCGTGCCGACGGCAGCGGACGACGCCGATGTCGTCCGCGCAGCTAGCGCCGTCCCCGGCGTGGGGGTCCTGGTCGCGCCTGACTACTGGCGCCGGCCCCGGCGTGCGTGCGGTGGCCGGGCAACCGCGTTAGTTCTGTCCGTCGCGTCGCCTGTCCCAGCGCTCGGACTGGCGCTGCATGAAGGATGAGCGTCCGGCGCTGCGGGGAGTCTTCGGCTCCCCAGCACCACCGCGCGTGAGCATAAGCGTGACGCCCCACACGGCCAGGGCGAAGCCGAGCACCCCCAGCGCTATGGAGACGACGTCGTTGCCGATGGCAACACCGGCGATGACCACCGCCAAGCCGACCAGCAGCAGCGCAACTCCAGCACCGATACGGCGGGGCGAGGGCCGACGCAATGTCGTGTCGGCATGCTGCATGGTCTCAGCCAGCGACGGGTCCTCGTCATTGAGTTGTTCCTCCAGATCGCGGAGCACCTGCTGCTCACGTTCCGACAATGCCATGGCACGCCTCCCTTCCGCTTATGGGCTGAAACGAACAACCGGATGGATCGCCTCGGCCACCACCCACGAACGATATCCAGGATAAGCGGTTGTCGTCTCGGGAAGAAAACCGGAGCGTCCCCATACCTGGGCAACAGCATCCGGGACCTGGTTCTTCCCGCCGTTGTGGTGGACGCGGGAAGCCTGCCGAGCCCGGGAGGCACGCTGGGGCAACGCGGCCACGCACCCCGGGCACGCGTGGAGGGGCTGAGATCAGCCCTCGGGACCGACGGCGGGGCCAGCGGACCCGGGCCGCGCCAGCAGACTGGCGGGCGCCAGCGCGCTTGTCCCCCAGCGCCTGCGCACGGCATCGGCCGTACGTTCGGGGGCGCCTCGCCGCGGGTCGTCGTCGAGCAGCAGCTGAACCCCGTCACCGGCGCGGGAAAGGCCCTCGACCCGCACCCCGAGGAGGCGGAAGCCGCCTCCCGGGGTGGGCAGTGCGGTGAACAGGTCTTCAACCACTGCGAACAGGTCACGCGCCAGGTCCGTGGGCGCCGCCATGGTGCGCGACCGGGTGACGGTCTTGAAGTCGGCGCCTCGGGCCTTGAGCACCACGACTTTCCCGCGCAGCCCGCCGGCCCGCAGCCGCGCGGCGCACTGGTGGGACTGGTCTAGTAGGACCCGGCGGGCGTGCTCGCGATCGGTGATGTTGTCGAAGAACGTCGATTCAGTCCCAACCGATTTCTCCTCTCGCTGCGCAGTCACCGGCCGCGGGTCGATACCGTGGGACAGGTCGTGCAGGTGGCGCGCGGCCGCGGGCCCGAGGATGCGCTCGAGCCTACGCACGTCTGTGGCGGCCAGTTGCCGGACATCCTTGATCCCCCAGCGGCCGAGAGCCTCGGCGCTCTTCTCCCCCACCCCCCACATGGCGCCGACCGGCAGCACGTTCAGGAAGGCCTGCGTGGCGTCCGCCGGTATGAGTAGCAGGCCGTCGGGCTTGGCATGCGCCGAGGCGAGCTTCGCCACGAACTTGGTAGCGGCAATCCCGACCGATGCGGGCACGCCCACGCGTCCCCGCACCTCCCGCCGAATCCAGTGACCGATGGCGACCGGGGAGCCCATACGGCGGCGGGCGCCGGACACGTCCAGGAAGGCCTCGTCCACGCTGACCCGCTCGAGCACGGGCGTGACCTCGCCGAGGATGCTCATGACGTCCCGCGAGACAGCGGAGTACAGGCCGTGCCGCACCGGCAGTACCACGGCCTGGGGGCAGCGGCGTAGGGCCTCATTCATGGGCATTGCCGAGCTGACTCCGAAGGCCCTGGCCTCGTAAGAGGCCGCGGAGACCACACCGCGCCCGTCACGTCCCCCGACGATGACCGGCCGCCCGGACAGCTCAGGATGCTCCAGCAGCTCTACCGAGGCGAAGAAGGCGTCCATGTCCACGTGCAGGATGGGGGTGGCGGAGTCGTCCTCACCCCAGGAACGGCGCGCAGCGTCAGCCCGTGGTGCCCTGCTCATGCCCGTCTCCTCTCCGCGCGCCCGCCCCACCAGTCCGGAAGCGGCACGACGGTGTACTACCCGGCCACGATAACGTGCCCCTGTGACACGCGGTCAATCCTCATCCCGCACCCGCGCCGGGCGCCGCGGCAGGCAGCGCCCGCCCCGGGTCCTGGACCTGCCCGTCGGGCCCATCCGAACCTCCTGCGCAACCGCACAGCTGGAGGTACGTGACACGGGGGTCCTCCTGCTCCTGGACGGGACCGAGTCATCCTGGATCGACCTGCGCGACCCGACGCACCTGGACTTTGAGTACCTTCAGCAGATGGATGCGGTCCTGTCCGCTCTACGCGGGCCGACGGCGCCCGTACGCGCAGTGCACCTGGGCGGCGCCGGATGCGCTCTGGCACGTGCATGGGACGCCGCCCGCCCCGGTTCGGAGCAGCTGGCGGTGGAGATCGACGCTATTCTGGCGAGCAAGGTGCGTAAGTGGTTCGACCTGCCCCGCGCTCCGCGCCTGCGCATCCGCGTGGGCGATGCGGCGCTGGCGGTGGGAACGCTGCGCCCCGGCGAGTGGGACGTCGTGGTGCGCGACGTGTTCGCCGGCGGAGCGGTTCCGCCGACATGCGTCGGCCGTGACTTCCTGATGCAGTGCCGCCGGGCGCTGGCACCCGGCGGCATCTACCTGGCTAACGCCGCCTGCCCACCGCGCGTGGCCATCGCCGCGGAGCTGTCCGACCTGCACGGGGTATTCGACGCGGTGCTGGTAGTGGCCGATGCGGCCGTGGTACGCGGGCGCCGCCCGGGCAATATCGTGCTGCTCGCCCGCGCGCAGCCCTGGTCCGAGCACGAGCTCGACGCGGTGGAGCGGGCGGTGCGGCGCCTGCCGCTGCCCGTGCGCACCTGGCAGGAGGACGACCCGGCACTGCCGCAGCCGTCCTTCTGACGCGGCCCCGGACCGTAACTACTTCAACTACTTCTGCAGCCCGTCGCCAGAGGTGTTCTCATTCGCCTCCAGGAACGCCTCCAGACGGGCGCCGATCTCATCGGCGCTGGGCAGGTCGAGCGTTGGCGTACCCTCGAAGCTCAGGTTCTCGGTCTGCTGCAGCATGGCGTCGTACTGCGCCTCCAGCGCGGATACCACGGCGCCGACCTCGGGCTGTTGCGCCGCCTCGGCGTCGATCTCCGCCCGGTTAATGTTCGCGGCCGCCTCCAGGTCCCCCAGGGGGAGGGCCAGCCCGGTGCCCTCGGCTACCGCGCGCAGTAGTGCCGCAGCACCCTGCGGGAAGTCGTCGCGGGCGATGTAGTGCGGGATGGACGCGGACAGGCCACGGGAATCGATGCCGGCCTCACCCAGCCGCAGCTCCAGGAAGGCGCTCATGGAGCCGGGCAGCTCCACGCGTCCGAACACCTCAGTCTGTGAATTGAGCTTGTCGGGCTGGGAACCGTGGATGTGCACGTAGGTGGGCCTGGTGTGCGGGATGGCCATAGGGATACCGCTGATGCCGACCGCGTGGCTGACTCCCATCGACACGGCCAAGTGGGTCACGGCGTCGGTGAACTCCTGCCAACGGTAGTCGGGCTCTGCTCCGTGGAGCAGCAGTACGTCCTCGCCCTCGTCGTCCTGGAGCAGGTCCAGGACGAGCTCAGGCATGGAGACCTCGGTGTATGTGTTGCGGTCGAAGGTCATCACCGGCCTACGCGCGCGATAGTCGATCAGGGAGTCGACGTCGAAAGTGGCCAGGCGAGTGTGGGGCAGGGTCATGATGAGCTGTTCGACGGCGAGGGAGCCGGCGTGTCCGGCGTCCATGGCGCCCTCGAAGTGGTGCAGGAGCACGCGCGGCGAGACGGGCTCCCCCGCGGGGTGCTCCACAGTGAATAGCGGTCGCATTGCTCCTCCTCTCGCGCTTTTGGCGCTCGTGTTCGTGATGCCGGCGTCACCGAGGCGGCTGCACGCCGCGCAGGTGAGGCCATGCGTCGGCTGGTGCAACATCCAGGGGCGTGCACGTGTTCCCACTCGAACGGGAGATCCGCAGCTCACCCCACCTGACTTCCCTCCTCGCGAACGGAAGGGGAGACGTGTGGATGCCGGCGCCGACGGGGAGATAATGAACGGCCCCGCGCATCGCGGATGCCGCCCCGCGCGGGCTGGGCCCGTGCCTGGCAACAACCACCGTACACGAACTACCGCAATACGCTTCCTGTCCGCCTGTTTCCGTTCCCTTCCGATCCGCGCCGCCTGGCGGCATCCGTCCTCATCCGCCCCGGGCCAGGTCGCCACCCGACTAACACACTTCTAGCGAGGTCATGTGAGCCAGCACCACTCCACCGACTCGACCCGGTTACCGCAGTCCGCAGCCCCGCATGCACCTGTGGAACCGGCGTCCGCACCGTCCGCTCGGGAGCGGGAGGTCGCCGCGGAGCAGGCAGTCGTGGACGTCGCTTACGCCGAGCTGGACCGGCAGCTGTCTCAGGCCCGCCGCTCGCTGGCCTCGACCCAGGCCCGCGGCGCAAGCGGCACGCATCAGTCCCGTGGCGAGCGCGACGCATACGCGGCTCACTACGCGGGCCTGGTCGCCTCTCTTGAGGGGGTTGAGGAGCGGCTGGTCTTCGGGCGCATGGATATGGCGCAGCCTGATGCCGACGCCGCCGAGCCCGGCGCTGACTCGGCGGCAAAGGACATGGCGAAAGACGTTGCGGCGGGCGGACGGCACTACGTGGGCCGTATCGGCTTGCAGGACGACCGCCGCAGGGAGGTCGTCCTGGACTGGCGCGCCCCCTTGTCCCGCGCCTTCTACCAGGCCACTGCCTCGGAGACGATGGGGCTGGTGCGGCGTCGGCATATCGACACGCGCGACCGCCGCGTCGTCGGGCTTGAGGACGAGCTGCTTGACGTGCATGCGGCCGCTGCGGCAGCGCTGACCGCACCCGGTGATCGGGACGCCGGTGCGAGCACCGCTGCGAGCACTGCCGCTAGCACTGTGAGCGTTGATGGGCTGCAGGGCGAGGGCGCGCTGATCGCGGCCATGTCGGCCGCCCGCGAGGGGCGCATGGGTGACATCGTCGCCACCATCCAGGCTGAGCAGGACCGGGTGGTCACCGGCGACGGCAAGGGCGTTTTGGTGGTGCAGGGCGGCCCCGGCACCGGTAAGACGGCGGTGGCCCTGCACCGGGTCGCCTACCTCTTCTACGCCGAGCGCGAGCGCCTGGAGCGCTCCGGGGTGCTGCTAGTGGGGCCCTCGCGCACCTTCCTGCGCTACGTGGAGCAGGTGCTGCCTTCGCTGGGTGAGACCGGCGTGGTCTCCACCACGTTGGCCGACCTGGTGCCCGGCGTGCACGCACGCGGTGCCGAGTCGGCCAAGGTCTCCGAGCTGAAGGCCCGCAGGGCGTGGGTGGATATCCTGCGCCGGGCCGTGCGTGACCTGCAGCGGGTTCCGCAGGAGCCGCGCGACATCGTGGTGCAGGGCACCCGCCTGCAGTTGTTGCCCGCGGACGTGCGCGAGGCGGCGGCCCGGGCCCGGCGCTCGGGCAAGCCCCACAACCTGGCGCGCGAGACCTTCGTGCTGTGGCTGCTGGAGAGGCTGACCGACCAGTTCGCCACCGCCACCCACCAGGATGCCGACGACGCCGATACGCGCGCCTGGATCCGGGAGGATATTCGCACCGCCCGGGACGCCCGCCGGGAGATCAACCTGTGCTGGATGCCGACGACGCCGGTGGGCTTGCTGGAGCGGCTTTGGGCGCGTCCCGAGCTGCTGCGCCGACTGGCACCAGAACTACAGGCCGACGAACGGCGCTTGCTGGAGCGGCCGGCGGGCGAGGAACTGACCGAGGCGGACGTGCCGCTGATCGATGAGCTGGCCGAGCTGCTGGGTCCTAGTGAGGATGCCGAGGCGCGCCGCGCCCGCCTAGAGGCACGGCGGCGGGAATCGCTCGTCGCCTACGCCGCCCAGGCGATCGAGTCCCAGGAGCTGGGGGGCGGCATGGTCACCGCCGAGATGCTGGCAGACAGGATGGAGGACACGGGGCCGTCCTTGACCCTGGCGGAGCGCGCCCGCGCCGATCGCAGCTGGACCTACGGGCATATCGTCGTCGACGAGGCGCAGGAGCTGGGATACATGGCTTGGCGGGCCCTGGCCCGCCGCTGCCCGGTGCGCTCCTTCACCATAGTCGGTGACCTGGCCCAGTACTCTGGCCCGAGCCGCCCGGGCTCGTGGCAGCGCGTGCTCTCGGCCCTGGGCACGCGCCCGGCCAGGCCCCGCGGCGGGCGCGGCTCACGTACGCCGCGGGCAGCGACGCCCCTGCGCGAGGAGGCACTGACGGTCTGCTACCGCACGCCGGCAACGATTATGCGGACGGCTGAGCAGGTGGCGGCCGGTCTCGGGCAGCCGGTCTCCCACCCGGTCACCTCGGTACGAGACTTGGACGACTGCCTGGCGGTGGACGACCTCTCGCGCGGGCCCGCGGCCGAGCGAGGCGATGCCGCACCCGCCGCCTGGGGGCGGGTCCTGCGCGAGGCGGTGGCGGCGGAGTCGGCCACATTGGATGCGGCTGTGGGCACGAGTGCCGGCCGTATTGCCGTGATCGCCCCGCAGCCACAGCAGGTTGCCGCCCAGCTGGCGCAGGATCCAGAGCTGGAGGCGGCGATGCAGGCGCCGGACGGCGACATCCTGCGCAGCCGCTTGGCGGTCATGGACCCGCACCTGTCCAAGGGGCTGGAGTTCGACGTCGTGGTTCTGGTTGACCCTGCAGCCATCGGGGAGGTCAGCCCCGGCGACCTGTACGTGGCGATGACGCGGCCGACGCGCCGTCTGCGGGTCGTGTCCCGGCTGCCGCTGCCGGCCGGCCTGTAACCGGCTCACGGGCAGTACCCAGGGGGATCCTCTAGCCTGCCGCCGATCGGACCCGAGGTGAGCGGCAGACCACAGGTCGCATGCGCGTCACGCACGCACGCTCCTACGCGACCGTAGGTTACGGTTGCGTAGGCTACGATCCTCGCCCGGTCGCCCGTCAGGCTCCGGCGGAATACTCGGGAAAGGCAACGATGAGCAGTTTCAACCAGGCCACTGACGCCGACCGCCAGTCCCGCACCCGGGGTGACTCCACCGATTACCAGCGCCCCCATTACGCCCCCGGCATCCCCAGCGTGATTGCGCCGGTAACCGAGCCGCTGTCCCGCATGCTCGACGACGCTACCCGCCGCTTCCCGGACCGGGTCGCCCTGGACTTCATGGGGCAGGCGACCACCTACCGGCAGCTGAGCGACCAGGTGGCAAGGGCAGCGGAGGCGCTGCGCCGCCTGGGCGTGGGCCGGGGCGACGTCGTCGGTGTGATCCTGCCCAACTGCCCCCAGCACGTCGTGATCGCCTACGCCGCCTGGCGGCTCGGGGCGATCGTGGCCGAGCACAATCCGCTGGCCCCCGCCGCGCAGATCCGCGAGCAGATCCAGATGCACCACGGCCGGGTGATCATCGCCTGGGAGAAGTCACTGGCGCGGATGGTGCAGGCCGTCGGCTCCCTGGACGCGGCAGGCATGGGCGGGGCGCGGGTGCTGTCCATGGACCTGTCCCGCGGGCTGCCGTGGACGAGCCGGCTGGCCCTGAGGCTTCCGGTGGCGGCCGCCCGCTCCCAGCGCAGCGAGCTGCGCGGCAAGGTGCCGGCCGGGGTGACCTCCTGGGACGACCTGGTCGCCACTACCCCGCCGCTGCCCTCGGGCCACCCGCTACCGGGCGTGGGCGACGTGGCCGTGCTGCTGTACACCGGCGGCACCACCGGCACCCCGAAGGCGGTCCAGTTGACTCATGCCAACGCCCGCGCCAACGCGGAGATGAGTCTGGCGTGGGCCTCCCAGACCTGCGAGGTCGGCCAGGAGACCTTCTACGCGGTGCTGCCCTTCTTCCACGCCTTCGGCTTGAGCCTGTCGCTGCTGTGCGCCGTCGGGCTGGCCGCCACACAGGTGGTGCTGCCCAAGTTCGGGGCCGACATGGTGCTGGCCGCCTGGAAGCGGCGCCCCGCCACCTTCTTCCCGGGGGTGCCGGTCATGTTCGACCGGATCGTCACCCGCGCGCAGGAGGTCGGCGCGGACCTGTCCAGCTGCAAGATCGCCGTCTGCGGAGCGGCACCCACCCCCAAGGCGGTGGCCGACGCCTGGGAGGAGGCCACCGGCGGTGCCATCATTGAGGGCTACGGCATGACGGAGACGGCACCCATCATCCTGGGCAACCCGATCTCCCCCGAGCGGCGCCCAGGTGCGCTGGGCGTGCCCTACCCGTCCACCGACGTGCGGGTGGTCGACCCCGACCACCCCGAGGTGGAGGTGGAGCCGGGCCAGGTCGGCGAGCTGGTGGTGCACGGCCCGCAGGTGTTCGCCGGCTATTGGGAGAACCCGGAGGAGACGGACGCCGTCATGCTGCCGGGCGGTTGGCTGCGCACCGGGGATCTGGTGCGCCAGGAGGAGGACGGCTTCTACGTAATGGCCGACCGCCGCAAGGAACTGATCATCTCCGGCGGTTTCAACATCTACCCCAGCGAGGTGGAGGCGGCGGTGCGCTCCATGCCGCAGGTGGAGGAGGTCGCCGTCGTCGGGCTGCCGGCGGAGGCCGGTAACGAGTCCGTGGTGGCCGCCATTCTGCCCAAGGATGGGCAGACGGTCACGCTCGACCAGGTGCGCGCCTGGGCGGAGAAGACCCTGTCCCACTACGCGTTGCCCCGGCAGGTGGCGATCCTGACGGAGATGCCGCGCTCCCAGATCGGCAAGGTGCTGCGCCGGGTGGTGCGCGAGGAGCTGCTGGCGGCCCGGGAGGCAGCCGCGGGCGCGGCGGCGACGGCGGCCGCCGCCTCCCAGTCCGCCGCCACCGCCCTGGTGGAGCGCCTGGGTGAGGTCGGCCGCGGTGAGCCCGGGCAGGCCGCCGGCGCCGGGGAGCAGGCCCGGTGAGCGGTGAGGAGGACGCCGAGCGGTACCGGCGCCCCCACTATCAGCCGAATATCCCAGCCGTCATTGACGTCCCGGAGGGACCCCTGGGAGAGCTGCTGTGCACCGCGGCCGAGTTCTACGGGGACCGGGTCGCACTGGACTTCATGGGGGCGACCCTGACCTACCGTGAGCTGCTGGAGGCCTCCGAGCGCGCCGCGGGCCTGCTGCGGCGGGCGGGCGTCCGGGCCGGGGACCGGGTTGCTCTGCTCATGCCGAACTGTCCGCAGCACGTGGTGGCGATCTACGGGGCGCTGCGCCTGGGGGCGATCGTCGCCGAGCACAACCCGCTCGCCCCCGCGCAGGAGATCCGCGCCCAGCTCGCCCACCACGGCGCGCGGGTGGTGATCGCCTGGGAGAAGGGCGTTGAGCTGGTGCTGAATCCGGCATCGAGAGCCGGCGGCGGCACGGATGAGGAGGCCGACCCGCTGGACGGGCGCACGGTGTTCAGCGTGGACCTATCCTCCGCCATGCCGGCCCGGTTGCGCGCCGCCCTGCGCCTGCCCGTGGCCAAGGCGCGTCGCACCCGCGCCTCCATGCGGGCCGAATCGCTACCCGCGGGCGTGCGCTCCTGGGACCGGGAGGTGGCGCGAGCCGAGCGGCTGGAGGCCTCCTGGCCGCATCCGGGCGGGGATGACCTGGCGGTGCTGCTGCACACGGGCGGCACCACCGGCATGCCCAAGGCGGCCATGCTCACGCACAAGAATCTGCGTACCAACGCGAACCAGGCGATCGCCTGGGTGCCGATGCTGCATGAGGGCGGGGAGACCTTCCTGGCGCTGTTGCCCTTCTTCCACGCCTTCGGGCTGACCTTCAACGTGTTCTGCGCGGTGCAGAAGGCGGCCACGCAGGTGATGCTGCCGAAGTTCTCGGTCAGCCAGGTGCTGGAGGCCCACCAGCGCCGCCCCTTCACGTTCTTCGTGGGGGTACCGGTGATGTTCGAACGGATTCTGCGCGGCGCCCAGAGGAAGGGCGTGTCCCTGAAGACCCTGCGCTACGGCGTGTGCGGGGCGGCCCCGATGCCACCGGCCGTGGGCGCGGAGTGGGAGGCCGCCACCGGCGGCTACTTCGTGGAGGGCTACGGCATGACCGAGACCAGTCCGATCGTCTCGGGCACGCCCATGGGGCCCAGCCGCCGCCTGGGGGCGCTGGGCCTGCCCTTCGCCTCCACTGACGTGCGGGTGGTTGACCCGGACGCCCCGGACCCCGAGCGGGAGGTGCCCGACGGCGAGCCGGGCGAACTGCTGGTGCGCGGGCCGCAGGTCTTCGCCGGCTACTGGGACGACCCGGAGGCGACGGCGGCCGCCATGCTGCCCGGCGGCTGGCTTCGCACCGGGGACATGGTGCGCCGGGAGGACTCCTTCCTGTGGATGGCCGACCGACGGCGCGAGCTGATCCTCACCGGCGGCTTCAACGTCTACCCCTCCCAGGTGGAGGCGGCGATCCTCACCATGGCGGGCGTGGCGGACGTCGCCGTCGTCGGGCTGCCGGGCGGGGCGAATGGGGAGCTGGTGTGCGCCGCGGTCGTCCTGGAGCCGGGTACGCCGGAGCACGCGATCACCCTGGAGGCGGTACGCGCACACGCCGAGCGGGCGCTCCCCCACTACGCCCTGCCGCGTCACCTGGAGATCCTCGAGGAGATGCCCCGTTCCCAGATCGGCAAGATCCTGCGCCGCGTGGTGCGCGAGCAGATCATCGGCCGCGCCAGCGCCGCCTGAGCGCGGCGTGCGGGGCCGGCAGCACCCGAGTCGGCGAGCTCAGAGCAGCCCGGCGGCGGCGAGACTGTCGCGCAGGGCGGCGACCTCGGCGGCGGTGGCGCGCACCAGGGGCAGGCGCACGGTGGCGCTGGGGATACGGCCCTGCAGGGCCAGCGCCTCCTTGGCCATCACCGCGCCCTGACCGCCGCCCATAATGGCCCGCACCACCGGACGCATGCGCTGGGCGACGGCGCGGGCACCGGGCAGGTCGCCGGCGTCGACCTCGCGGATCATCTCCCGCCAGGAGTGGGCGTCGGCGTGAGCGACCACGGAGACGACGCCGCTGGCGCCGTGGGTGAGCCAGGCGAAGTTCAGCCCGTCGTCGCCGGAGTAGTACTCCAGGCCGGTCGCCTCCATGCGCTCGAAGCCCTGCTCGACGTCACCGGTGGCGTCCTTGACCGCCAGCACCCGCTCGTGCTCGGCCAGGCGGGCGAGGGTGTCGTCGGTGATCTTCACGCCGGTGCGGCCGGGGATGTCGTAGACCATGACCGGCAGGTCGGTGGCCTCGACCACCGCCATGATGTGCTGGTAGACGCCCTCCTGGCTGGGGCGGTTGTAGTAGGGGGCGTTGATGAGCAGGCCCTGAGCGCCGGCCTCCTGGGAGCCCACCCCGATGCGTACCGCGTGGGCGGTGTCATTGGAGCCGGCCCCGGCCACCAGCATGGCCCGCCCGGCGAGTGCGTCCTTCACCTCACGCAGCAGGGTCTGCTTCTCCGGCAGGTGGGTGGTGGGGGCCTCCCCAGTGGTGCCGGCCAGCAGGATCATGTCGGCGCCGTCGTCGACCAGGGAGACGGCCAGCTTCTGGGCGGCCTCGACGTCGATCCCCCCTTCCGGGGTGAAGGGGGTGACCATGGCTACGCCGACGGAGCCGAAGGAGCGGCTGGGGAGAGTGCTCATAGTGAGCAGCGTAACGGCATTGCCGCACGCATGTGGCGGGCGATCACAGGGTGGGCACGCCATTTGCGGGCAGCGGCCGATTGAGGACGTCCGGACCCGGGCGAGGCACGCACGGTGAAGTCGTGGGGACGCATAGGCTCGGTCGCATGAACGACTTCCTCCGCCACAGCGACGACGCCCACGGTACGCCGCCCGCTTCGCAGACACCCACCCCCGGGGACTTCGTGCGTGAGGCCACCGCCGCGGACCTGGACGCGATCGGGCGGGTGCACGCCGCCGCCATGCTGGCCTCCCTGCGCGCCGCCCACGTCGCCGCTCATGAGGTGCCGCTGTCGCCGGGAGTGGAGGCGATGGTGGCGGCGCCGGTAATCGCGGCCGGCTGGGAGCAGGCCGTGGTTAGCCCGCCGTCACCAGCGCACCGCGTGCTCGTGGCCGTGGGTGAGGGCGGCGAGGTCGTGGGCCTGATCGGCGTTGCCCCCTCCCCCGACGGCGCGGCTACGACGAATGCCGCGGGCGAGACGAGCCAGGCCGACGACGATGCGGCGGCAGACGCGGACGCCGCGAGCGGGCGGGGCATGGAGATCACCGCGCTCGGCGTGGCCCCGGAGCGGCAGCGCCGCGGGCACGGTTCCCGGCTGCTGGCCGCCGCCTCGGAGCAGGCGCGTGCCCAGGGGGCCGACGTGCTGCTGGTGTGGGCGGTGCGCGGGGACGAGTCCCTGGCCGGGTTCCTGCGCGGCGCCGGCCTGAAGCGCACCGAGTCGTTCCGTCGGCTGCCGGTCGGGCAGGGCGTCATCGAGGACTGCTGGGCGGCCGTGCTGTAACCGCGTCGGACGACCGGGCCAACCCGGCACGCGTCGTCGTTGGTGCGCGCAATTGCCCCGAGTCGACGCGTGGCCGCCCGGGCAGGCCCGGGCGTCGTCAGAGGTCCAGCAGCTGGTCCAGGCCGATGGTCAGGCCCTCGCGTGCGCCCACCTCGCGCACGGCGAGCACCACGCCCGGCATGAAGCTGGCGCGGTCGAAGGAGTCGGTGCGGATGGTCAGCTGCTCGCCGGGGTTGCCAAGCACGACCTCCTCGTGGGCGGTGAGTCCGCGCAGGCGCACGGCGTGTACGTGCACGCCGTCGACCACTGCGCCGCGGGCGCCGTCCGGGTCGGTTTCGGTGGCGTCGGGAACCGGCCCCCGTCCCGCCTCGGCGCGGGCGGCGGCGATACCGCGGGCGGTGGCGATGGCGGTGCCGGAGGGAGCGTCGACCTTGTTGGGGTGGTGCAGTTCGATGACCTCGGCGGACTCGAAGTAGCGGGCGGCCTTCGCGGCGAAGGACATGGTCAGCACCGCCGACAGGGCGAAGTTCGGGGCGATGATGACGCTGCGGCCGGCCGCCTCCGGGCGGGCCAGGTGCTCGCGCACGCGCCCGTAGGCCTCGTCCGTCCAGCCGGTGGTGCCCACCACCACGTCCACGCCGGCGTCGATGAGGGCGTGGACGTTGTCCTCAGTGACGGCCGGATGGGTGAAGTCGACGGCCACCTGGGCGCCGGCCAGGTTCGCGGCGGTGAGCTCATCGCCGATGTCGAGGCGGGCGACGAGCGCGAGCCCGTCGGCGTCCTCGACGGCCTGGCAGACGGTGGACCCCATGCGCCCCGCGGCGCCGACTACGGCAACAGCAATACTCATGCGGGCACCCTAGCAGCCTGTCGCCGCGAGGCGGCCACATCTAGAAGTCGCCTCTGGTCAGTCTGCGGTGTCCCCACAGGAACAGGGGCAGACACCAGGCCACGGCCAGCAGCATCGTGGCCACTGGCTGCTCCAGCCACGAGGAGGCAGGCAACGCGGCTACACCCTGCAGCCTGGCAATGACCGCGTTGGGCATTACCACGTGCACCCAGTCGGGAAGCAGGACCGTCCAGGAACCCAGCGTTAGCAGTGCCGGAACCAGCATGGCCAGTATCTGGGCCGCCCCCACACCCAGTGCCAGAGTCATAACAGCAGTAGCTACCGAGCGCGTCCCCATCGCCACCAGGGCACCTGCAGCCGCGACTAAGGCCAGCACCAGCGCCGCGCGAACCACGGTTTCCAGACAAGCAGCCAGGTCGAACGGAACACCGCGGTAGTCCACGTAGGGCCTGGTCGTCAGAACGAGCCCCAGCATGAGCGCCAGCGCGGGAAGGGCCGTAACCACCGCGGCGCTGACCAGCTGCGCCCAGAACAGCCTGGAACGCCTGCCTACCGCCACCACTGTGGACATAATGGCACCGGAGGAGTACTCAGCACCAGCGGTCACCGCACCCGCCAGTCCGGCTGGCAGTGACGCGGCCTGAACCCCAGGGACTCCGACCACGGCGGAGAAGAAGACGACAAGGCAGAGCTCGAGGGCGATCAGGACCTGCACCGAACGCGTCCTCGCCGCCTTGCCGAACTCGCTGACCAGGACCCGGCGCCAGGTCACCTCCTGCTGTGCAGCGCGATCACCGGTCATGGTTCCTGCTCTCCTTCCAGCACGTGAAAGAACCAGCCCTCAAGGGATCGTTTCGCTTCGCGCATCTCAGTGAAGAGGACCCCCTCGTCGAAGAAGGCCCTCTGCACCTCCTCGATACCCGCGTCTATGAGTACCCCACCCTCGCTGTCACCTGGTCGTTCCGCGGCTTCCACCTGCCAGTTCCGCGAGTGTGCCAGGGCGACAACCTGGGCGGGATCATCGGCGCGAACGATGACTCCGCCGGGGCGCCGCACCTGGTCAACGGGAGCCTGGGCCAGCACCCTGCCCTCCTTGAGAACGACGACGCGATCCGCAATGTCCTCGACCTCTCCGAGCAGGTGGGAGGAGACCAGTACAGCCCTGCCCTCATCGGCCAGCCTTCGCAGCAGGGAGCGCAGCCACCGAACCCCCTCAGGGTCAAGACCGTTGAAGGGCTCGTCCAGGACCACGTTCTGCGGCTGGCCCAGCATCGCCGCCGCCAACGACAGGCGCTGGCGCATCCCCAGAGAAAAAGTCCTGACCTTGCGGTCCCCTACCGCCGCTATGCCTGTCTCTTCCAGGCTTTGGCGCACGCGGACCTCCGGAATGCCGCTGGTGCGGGCAATACCCATGAGGCACTGGAACCCTGTTCGGGAGCCCACCCAGTGGTCTGCTCCCAGAACCAGCCCCAGGCGTCCCAGCGGGTATGGCGACCTCCCCGGTGCGGCGCCGTCAACCCGGACCTCGCCTCCATCAGGACGCACAAGCCCGCCGATCGTCTTCAGCGCCGTCGTCTTGCCAGCACCGTTCGCGCCGACTAGGCACGCGACGAGTCCGTCAGGCACCTCAAAAGAGGCAGAAGACAGCCCACGTACACCGCCGTAATCCTTACTCACCTCACTCAGCGAGATCATTGCGCGCCCTCACCTCCTCGTGGCATCGACGGCTGAGCCATCAACACAAGCACACCCTCGTAAGTTTACCACCCGCGAGCTCATAAACGGCATCAGCGCTCCTCAACGTAGAATCGCGATGTGTGGCACAGATAACCGGCGACCGGCTTTGCCGACACCCTGGGCGTCCACAAAGTCCTGCAACCCGGCCTGAAGCAACCGACGGAACACATCATCCTGAGCCAGGTCAGGGTCGGCCAGCACTTCCGCGATCAGCATGGACACGGCAGACTTGCTTGTTGAGCATCCTGGGTGAACCTTCCTAGTGAGTCTTGGTCGAGAATCTGGGCTCCCACGATGCCCCCTACCAGAGGGAACCCCTCGCGGGAATTGCCACCACACTGCGAGACCTACCCTTAGCGTTTGTGCCACCCCTCATATTCAAGGAAGCCTCCATGTCGCAGCTCGGCCATGACTCGTCATCCAGCGCATTCCAGGATCGGTCGCGCACGGGTCGGCAGATCGCACGCAGGCCGAGCGCCGTGTCATCGCTGTCTTTCGCCGCCGTCGCCGCCGTGTGTGCAGTTCTCATCCACCTGAACTGGGAGACCCCGCAGCGAGCACTCGCGATCGCCGTCGCAGTCTCCGCGACATGCACGGTACTGGCAGCCGTCACGGACCTTCGGATGCTGCGGATAATCGCCGCCGTGGCGCTCGGGGTCATGGCCACGATTGCCCTCACTCATCCCGCGGGTGCGTTAGGAGCGTGGGTCATCGGCGCGGTCCTCTGCTTCGTATTCGCCGTGCTTCGGCCCCATCGGTTTCGGATGAGGCAGCCGCAAGGTTAAAACCAGATGCTCGCCGTATCCTCACTCGCCGCGATCACGGTTGAGGTGAGGGCGTCGGCTGAATCTGTTTCAGGCACCCGGTCCGACCACTACGCGGCAGCGCTCCTGGGCGGCGAGCTGGGCGGCCAGTGCGCGCACGTCGTCGGCCGTGACCGCGTCCAGGCGCCGCAGGTTCTCCTCCATGGAGCGCAGGCGGCCGGTGACGACCTCGGCGCGGCCCAGCCGCCCCATGCGGGCCAGAGAGTCCTCTCCCCCGAGCACCATGGAGCCACGGATCTGCCCGCGGGCGCGCTCCAGCTCGCGCTCGGTTACGCCGTCGGCGGCCAGCGACTCGAACTCGCCGGCCATGACGGTCAGCACCTCATCGACGTCGCCCGGGGCGCAGCCGGCGTATAGACCGAAGGCGCCGGCTCCCGCGTAGGGCGTGTCGAATGCGTAGGTGGAGTACGCCAGGCCGCGCTTCTCGCGGATCTCCTGGAACAGGCGCGAGGACATGCCGCCGCCGAGGATGGTGGTGAGCACACTCATGGTCCAGCGGCGCTCGTCCAGCGCCGGAATGCCCTGGCAGGCAAGGTATACGTGGGACTGCTCGGCGTCGCGCTCCAACGTGATGTCGTGAACCGTCAGCTCTGCCGCGGGTTCCGTTTCGAAGCGGCGCGGGCGCGGGGCGACGACGCCGGTGGTGTCCCAGCCGGCGGCGGCCAGGTCGGCCGCGACCCGCTCGCAAATCTCGTCGTGGTCTACGGCGCCGGCGGCGGCGACCACGAGCGTGTCGGAGGCGTAGGTGCGCTGGTAGTGCTCCCAGACGGCGTCGCGGGGCACCGCCGACACGGTCGCGTAGGTGCCGCCGATGGGGCGCCCCAGCGGGGTGTCATCACCGAAGGTGGCGCGAGCGAAGGCCTCCTGGGCGATCTCGGCGGGGTCGTCGGCGGCGTCGGCCAGCTCAGAGACGATCACACCCCGCTCGGTCTCCACCTCTCCCGGGTCCAGGCGAGAGGAGGTGACCATGTCGGCGAGCACGTCCAGGGCGGTCAGGTCGTCCGGTCCCAGGACGCGGGCGTAGTAGGAGGTGTGCTCCTTGGATGTGGCGGCGTTGGACTCCCCGCCGATCATGTCGAATGCCTCGGCGATGTCGTGGGCGCTGCGCGTTGCGGTGCCCTTGAACAGCAGGTGCTCCAGGAAGTGGGTGGATCCCTCCTGACCGGTGCGCTCATCGCGGCTGCCGACGCCGAACCACATGCCCAGCGAGGCCGAGCGCAGCGCCGGAACGTGCTCGGTGATCACGCGCACGCCTCCGGGGAGGATAGAGCGACGGATGGTGGCGCCGTCGTCGACGAGGCGGAGTTCGGTGCCGGGGGCGCCGGCGGGTGCGCGGTCGAGTGCGGCTTCGCCGAAGCTGGTTTCGGGGCCGGTCGGGGCGGGAGTGGTCACCGCACGAGCCTAAACGACTGGCCTCGATGCGTCATTTCCACCGGTTTCGACGCGTTACGAGTGCCGGTCTCGGCGTGTTACGAGTGCCGGTCTCGGCGTGTTACGAGTGCCGGTCTCGGTGAGAGGAGAGGGCCGGGCTCCGGTTGATCGTCGTGATCGCGCGGAGCCCGGCCCTCGGTTGTTACCGGGTCAACCGGATTGGTCACTCCTCCTCGGAGGACTCCACGGTGCGCATGCGGCGGCGGCGCGGGCGACGCTCACGGCGCTCGCCGTCCTCGTCGGTGCGCTCACGGCGGCGGCGCGGGCGGCGCTCACCGTCACCCTCACCGCGCTCGGCGCGGTGCGCCCTCGCCTCGTCCTCGGCGGCCTGCTGCTCCTCGTTGAGGACGGCGTGCAGGCTGAGCTTGCCGCGCTGGTCGATCTCGGCCAGCTCGACCTCGACCTTGTCGCCCACACCCAGCACGTCCTCCACGTTCTCCACGCGCTTACCGCCGACCAGCCGGCGGATCTGGGAGACGTGCAGCAGGCCGTCCTTGCCGGGGGTCAGCGACACGAAGGCGCCGAAGGTGGTGGTCTTGACCACGGTGCCGACGAAGCGCTCGCCGATCTCCGGCATCTGCGGGTTGGCGATGGCGTTGACGGCGTCACGGGCTGCCTCGGCCGACGGGCCGTCGGAGGCACCGATGTAGACCGTGCCGTCGTCCTCGACCGTCAGCTCGGCGCCGGTGTCCTCCTGGATCTGGTTGATCATCTTGCCCTTGGGGCCGATGACCTCACCGATCTTGTCCACGGGGATGTGCACGCTCAGCACGCGCGGGGCGGTCGGGGCCATCTCGTCGGGAGAGTCGATCGCCTGGGCGAGCACGTCCAGGATGAACAGGCGGGCGTCGCGGGCCTGGGCGAGGGCGCCGGCCAGCACGTCTGAGGGCAGACCGTCCAGCTTGGTGTCCAGCTGCAGGGCGGTGATGAAGTCACGGGTACCGGCGACCTTGAAGTCCATGTCGCCGAAGGCGTCCTCGCTGCCGAGGATGTCGGTGAGCGTGGCCCACTTGGTCTCGCCGTCGATCTCCTCGTGCATCAGGCCCATGGCGATGCCGGCCACCGGGGCGCGCAGCGGCACGCCGGCGTTGAGCAGCGACAGGGTGGAGGCGCACACCGAGCCCATGGAGGTCGACCCGTTGGAGCCGAGCGCCTCGGAGACCTGGCGGATGGCGTAGGGGAACTCGTCGCGGCTGGGCAGCACCGGCACCAGGGCGCGCTCGGCCAGGGCGCCGTGGCCGATCTCGCGGCGCTTGGGGGCGCCGACGCGGCCGGTCTCACCGGTGGAGAAGGGCGGGAAGACGTACTGGTGCATGTAGCGCTTGTGCTTGATCGGCGAAAGATCATCAACCTGCTGCTCCATGCGCAGCATGTTCAGGGTAGTAACGCCCATGATCTGGGTTTCGCCGCGCTCGAAGATGGCCGAGCCGTGCACGCGGGGCAGCACCTCGACCTCGGCGGCCAGGGTGCGGATGTCCTTCAGGCCGCGGCCGTCCATGCGCACGCCCTCGGTGAGGGTGCGGTGACGCACGAGCTTCTTGGTCACGGAGCGGAAGGCCGCCTTGAGGGCCTTGGCGTCCTCCTCGGCCGGGTAGGCCTCGGCCAGGTCGGCGAGCACCGCGTCGCGCACGGCGTCGGTGGCCTCGTCGCGGGCCTGCTTGCCCTCGGTGGCGATGGCGGCGGCCAGGTCGTGGGCCTCGGCGGCCTTCTCGACGGCGTCGTACTGCTCGTCGGTGTAGTCCAGGTAGAGCGGGAAGTCGGCGGTGGGCTTGGAGGCGTGCTTGGCGACCTCCAGCTGCGCCTCGCACAGAACCTTGATGTGCGGCTTGGCGGCCTCCAGGGCCTCGGCGACGACGGCCTCGGTGGGGGCGGTGGCGCCGGCGGCGATCAGGTCCCAGGCGTTCTCGGTGGCGCCGGCCTCGACCATCATGATGGCGACGTCGCCGTCCTCCAGGACGCGTCCGGCCACCACCATGTTGAAGGTGGCGCGCTCGAGCTCGGAGTAGCGGGGGAAGGCCACCCAGTGCCCGTCGATAAGGGCCAGGCGGGTGCCGGCGACAGGGCCAGCGAAGGGCAGGCCCGCGATCTGGGTGGACATGGAGGCCGCGTTGATGGCCAGGACGTCGTAGGCGTCGTCGGGGTGGATGGACAGGACGGTCTCAACCACCTGCACCTCGTTGCGCAGGCCCTTGACGAAGGAGGGGCGCAGCGGGCGGTCTATCAGGCGGCAGGCGAGGATGGCGGAGGTGCCAGCGCGGCCCTCGCGGCGGAAGAAGGAGCCGGGGATGCGGCCGGCGGCGTACTGGCGCTCCTCCACGTCAACGGTGAGGGGGAAGAAGTCGAACTGATCCTTGGGGTGCTTGCCGACGGTGGTGGCCGACAGGACGGTGGTCTCCCCGTCCAGGTAGGCCATGGCGCTGCCGGCGGCCTGCTTGGCCAGGCGCCCGGTCTCGAAGCGGACCACGCGCTTGCCGAAGGGGCCGTTGTCGATCACGGCCTCGGCGGCCGTGACCTCGGGGTCGTCAAGGAACATATTTAGCGTGTCTCTTTCTATGTCGATCGTCAGGCCGGCCGTGGCCTTCGATCGAGGCCCACGGAGCTGCGCACGCGCTGGTCCGGAGGCCACCACCGAAAACCGACGGGCCGTGCCGTCCGGTTACCGGGTCTGTCCCGGCCACCGGGTCCACTCCCCCGTAGCTGCCTTCCCGGGCCGACGACGCCGCTGCAGGCGCGTCCGCATCCGGTAGCGCGGGCTGTTCCCGGAGCCGATCCGGGAGGGCGTGTTCAGCAGGGCACCTGTCGGCACCCGGGAAACGCACTGCCACTGCCACTAGCTTGAGGATGAACGGCTTGATCCTACCGTGGCGCCAGCGAGCGCGGGGGTCACGGAACGACCGGGAGACGTGAAATAGGACGCGCCCACCGGCTCGGGACCTTCGGGCCTTCCGCATGAGAACAACCTCATGAAATCGTTTCAAGCACGGGGTTGGCCCACGGCGGACCACCCACAGAACTCGCCATGCCAAGCTGCACCAAGGGAGCGCACTCAATGACCTACCGCATGATCTTCAACCAGACCGGCTACTTCGGACGCGGCGCCATCGCCAACATCCCCACCGAGATCACGGCCCGCGGCCTGAGCAAGGCGTTCATCGTCACCGACCCGGTCCTGGCGGACAACGGCACCGCCGCACGCATCACCGACCTGCTCGACAGCGCCGGCATCGCCTGGGAGATCTTCTCCGACGTCGTACCCAACCCGCCGGTGGAGAAGGTGCAGGCCGGCCTGGCCGCCTTCCGCAACTCGGGCGCCGACATCCTCATCGGCCTGGGTGGCGGCAGCCCGCAGGACACCTGCAAGGCGATCTCGGTGATCGCCACCAACCCCGAGTTCGAGGACGTGCTCAGCCTGGAGGGGGCCTCCCCCACGAAGAACCCGGGCACCCCCATCATCGGCGTGCCCACCACCGCGGGCACCGCCTCGGAGACCACCATCAACTACGTCATCACCGACACCGCCAACCAGCGCAAGTTCGTGTGCGTGGACCCGCACGACATCCCGGTGATCGCCGTGGTGGACCCCGACCTGATGGACGGCATGCCGCGGGGCCTGAAGGTCGCCACCGGCCTGGACGCGCTCACCCACGCCATCGAGGGGTACATCACCCCCGGCGCCTGGGAGCTGTCCGACGCCCTGTGCCTGCGCTCCATCCAGATGATCGCCAAGAACCTGCGTAAGGCGGCCGAGGGCGACGCCGACGCCGTGGAGCAGATGGGACTGGCCGCCTACATCAACGGCATGGCCTACTCCAACGTGGGCCTGGGCCTGGTGCACGGCATGGCGCACCCGCTGGGCGGGCGCTACAACGCCCCGCACGGGGTGGCCAACGGCATCCTGCTGGCTCCGATCATGGCCTTCAATGCCGAGTACACCGGTGAGAAGTACCGCGACATCGCCGAGGCCTTCGGGGTGGCCGACGCCCAGACCATGCCGCTGGACCAGGCGCGCCAGGCCGCCGTCGACGCCGTCGCCCAGCTGACCCGCGACCTGGGCAACCCCACGCGCATCAGCGAGGTGGGCGTGGATGAGTCCGGGATCGCCGCACTGACCGAGGACGCCTTCGCCGACGTGTGCACGCCCGGCAACCCCCGCCCGGCAACCCGGGAGGACATTGAGGCGCTGTACCGCTCGCTGCTGTGA
>NZ_PIZD01000006.1:0-8958 GCF_010365615.1 Actinomyces sp. 565 | reverse complement strand
AAATGTGCGAGCCGTCGGCCTGGAAGTACGAACTGTCAGGTGAAGGTACGCACCCACAGTTCCCCGCCCCACCGTAGTGGGCACCGCGGGTGCTAGGTGCGGGATCAATTCGCCCGGGATCCGGCAACGTATGGCCAGACAACCACCACGTGCAGGGCCCCGGCCTCCAACGCTGGAGGCCGGGGCCCGGACTTACGCGCAACTGGCGCTGTCGCTCAGCGGCGGATGCCGAGGCGGGCGATCAGCTTGCGGTAGCGCGTGATGTCCTCACGCTCGAGGTAGTCCAGCAGGCGGCGGCGCTTACCGATCAGCAGGTACAGGCCGCGGCGCGAGTGGTGGTCGTGCGCGTGGGACTTGAAGTGCTCGGTCAGGTTGGAGATCCGCTCGGACAGAATGGCGACCTGGACCTCCGGGGAGCCGGTGTCGCCCTCGTGGGTGGCGTACTCGGCAATGAGCTCCTGCTTGCGCTCGGGGGAAATCGACACGATGACTCCTGATTCTCGTTGCGCGGAGCGCCGGGGCTGGTTCTCCCGGGCTTGACACATCCGCGGCCGATCGACGGCTGGGCAACACTATCAGCCGATATGGCCCGGGTTCTCCCCGTGGCCGGTGGCATCGGGCACATGTTTCAGCCCGTCGGCGGCGCGCGGCTGCTACGCTGCTGTTACTCAGCTCACTCGCACCACCTATCGCCTCCGGCTTCCCTTCCAGTGTTCATCCCCCCTCAGTCTTCCCCAATCCGTCTTCACCAAGGAGTCCCAATGTCCCGCCCTGAGCCCCCTGCATCAGCGTCCCCGCGTAAGCGGCTACTCACCCTCGCCTGCCTGCTGACCGCCGGGCTCACGGCGCTCGCATCCTTCACCATCACCGGATGCGGTTCCCGGCAGTCCGCGCCGAGCTCAACCAACTCCGCGGTCCCGGTGTGCGCCCGCACGCTGTCCGGCACCCAGACCGTCGAGGTCGCCTTCGACGGCGAGACGTACCCGGTGCGGGTGCACGTGCCCGAGGGCGCCGATGCCACCACGCCGGCGGCGCTGGTACTCGATCTTCACGGCTCGAATTCCAATGGCACTGCCCAGGCAGGGATCAGCGGCCTGGACGCCGTAGCCGACGCCGACGCGGAGGGCTTCGTCGTCGCCGAGCCCACCGCCGCTATCGCCCTGGACACCGACGATCCGCTGCCTGACGGGAACTGGGCGTGGAACGTGCCCGGAGTGCCGACCACGGCGGGCGAGTACCCCGCCGACGATGCCCGGGATGACATCGCCTTCCTGACGGCGGTCATCGACACCCTGACCGAGCAGGCGTGTGTGGACCCCACCCGCGTGTACGCCACCGGGTACTCCGGCGGTGGTCGTATGGCCAGCGCCCTCGCCTGCGAGCGCCCCGACCTGATCGCAGCGATCGCGCCCGTGGCAGGGCTACGCGCCGGCAGGGCCGCCGCCGGTGACGTGGCCTCACTCGATCCCTCGACCTGCACCCCGGCGCAGCCGGTATCCGTGCTGACGTTCCACGGCACCGACGACGTGGTCAACCCCTACGACGGCAACGACGACCCGCGCTGGGGGTACGGCGTGGAGGCGGCCGTGAGCGCCTGGGCGCAGCTGGACGGCTGCAGCGCCGAAGCGACCACCGAGCAGGTGAGCGACCACGTGTCCCTGACCCGCTACGGCTCCTGCGAGGGCGGCACCGAGGTGGAGCTGTACACGGTGGATGCCGGCGGTCACACCTGGCCGGGCACCAGCGCCGACCTGTCCGCCCTGGGCACAGTCACTCAGGAGATCAACGCCTCGCAGCTGATGTGGGAGTTCTTCTCCGCCCACCCGCGGCAGTGACCCCCCGCACGGAACGGCATACATAGCCGGGTGTCCCCGCCCTGAGGACGTCACCGGGCGGTGACGTCCTCAGGGCGGATGGGCTCGGGCACGGGCACGTTCAGCACCGCGGCGGTGTCGACCACGTCCTGACGCATCTGCACCAGCAGCGGCTCCAGGCCGTCGAAGGCGAGCATGGGGCGCAGCCGCTCCACCAGCTCGATCACCACGACCTCCCCATACAGGTTCAGATCCGCGCGCCCCAGGACATGCGCCTCCACGGTACGGTCGGGCACGTCGTCGAAGGTCGGATTGGTCCCGATCGAGATCGCGGCGGGCAGGCGCTCCTCCCCCGCGCCGCCGGCCACCCCAGCCTGTGGGGAGCGCACCAGCCAGCCCGCATAGACGCCGTCGGGCGGGACCACGCCGGCAGTGGCGGCGTCCAGGTTCGCGGTGGGGAAGCCGAGTTCGCGGCCACGGCGGTGCCCGTGGATAACCGTGCCGCGCAGCCGGTGGACGTGGCCGAGGACCTCGGCCGCACCGCGCATGTCGCCGTCCTCCAGCAGTTCACGCACCCAGGTGGAGGACCAGCGGCGGCCGCTGGAGGCGACGACGTCGGCGACGATCTCCACGTCAATGCCATCGGCGTGCCCGATCCGGCGCAGGGTGGCGGCATCGCCGCTATTGCCGCGTCCGAAGCGCACGTCGTCACCTACCACAATCGCACGCGCCCCGAGCACGCCCTCAAGCCAGTCGCGCACGAACTCCTCCGGCCCCTGGTCGGCGAAGTCGAGGGTGTAGTGGACCACGAGCACCGCGTCCAAACCGGTGTCCGCCAGGGACTCCAGCCGGTCTGCCAGCGAGGTGATCATGGGCAGCCGCGCCTCGGGGCGGTGCACCGCCACCGGGTGCGGGTCGAAGGTCAGTGCGATCGCGCGTGGCCGGCGTCCGTCGGGGGCAGCCGCATGGTGGGCGCGCTCAACAACCCGGGCGAGGATCGCTTGGTGGCCGCGGTGCACGCCGTCGAACACACCGACGGTGACGACGCTGCCGGGACCTGATGAATCCCTCAGGGCTGCGGGCACCTGCTCGGCGCCGTACCAGATCTTCACGGTGCGCCGCCTCAATCCGCGTCGCCGAGTTGCCACGGAATGTGGGCGATCGTGGTCTGGCTCAAAGGTGCCTCCTGGTTTGAAGGTGTCCGGGCGGGCTCGGGGCTACCCAATCAGTTCGGCAGTACGAGCACGGGGCGGGTGTCCCCTCCCTTGTGGGTCAACAGTGCCACGAGCCCGCCCGCAGGGTCGAACCCGGCGGCCACGCCCGGCGCGGCGGCCTTGGGGACAACCGGATGCTCCGGGGCCTGTGCCCGGTCTAGCACCGCGGCGGGCAGGCGCTGACCGTAGCGCAGTGCACGTGCCTCGGCCTCGTCCAGGTCCACGGCGGGAAAGCAGCGGCGGGCCACGGCGGCCAGAGGCAGCACGGGCAGGGCCTGCCCGGCGGCGACCACGGCGGACAGGGAGGCGATGGTGGCGGCATCGTCGACTGTGAAGGGGCCTGCCCCGGTGCGGCGCAGGGAGGTCAGGTGGGCCCCGCAGCCCAGGGCGGCACCGAGGTCACGAGCCAGGGCGCGCACGTAGGTGCCCGAGGAGCAGTGCACCCTCAGGTCGAGGTCAACCAGGGCGGTGCCGTCAGCGGCAGTGGAGGGGCGTATCTCGCCTACTCGTGTCAGGGCGTGAATAGTCACCGGACGTGCCGGCAGGGCAACGTCCTCACCGCCGCGCACGCGCGCGTAGGAGCGCACGCCGTCGATCTTGATGGCGGAGACCGCGGAGGGCACCTGCATGATCTCGCCGGTCAGGGAGGCCAGGGCGGTGTCGATCCGTGCGGTCAGGTCGGGGCCCGGCTGGCAGCCGGCGGAGGATGTGAGCTCGCCGTCGGCATCCTCCGTGAGCGTGGTCTGGCCCAGGCGGGCCGTGGCCAAGTAGTTCTTGTCCGCGCCCACCAGGTAGGTCAAGAACCGGGTGGCGCGGCCGATGCCGAGCAGCAGTACCCCGGTAGCCATGGGGTCCAGGGTGCCGGCGTGGCCTACCTTGCGGGTAGCCGCCATGCGTCTGGTCATGGCTACGACGTCGTGACTGGTCACGCCGGCAGGCTTGTCCACAATCAGCAGGCCATCCGGGGAGGTGACGGAGCCGCGGGGAACGTCGATGCGGCGTCCGGCGGGTTGACCAGTGGTCACGCCCCGGTCTCCTCCTCGTCGACGTCGGCCTCGTACGGCTCGTAGTCATCGTCGTCTACGGCCTCGTAGTCGTCCTCGTCCTCGTCCTCGTCGTCGTGGCGGTAGGGGTCGGCGTCGCCGGCGTAGCTGGCCCCCGCGTAAGTGCGCGCTATCTCCTCGTCCCGGGCACGCGCCTGTGCCAGGGCGTCCTCAATGGCCTGCGCCTGGGTGGGCAGGGAGTCCAGCTGGAAGGTGATCGACGGGGTTAGCCGGATGCCGAGTGCCCGGCCGACTTCCGAGCGGATCAAGCCGGTGGCAGAGCGCAGCGCGGCGGCGGTGTCCTGGCGCTCCTCATCGGTTCCGTAGACGGTGTAGAAGACGGTTGCCTGCTGCAAGTCGCCGGTCACGCGCACGTCCGTGATGGTGATGAAGCCGATGCGGGGGTCCTTGATTCTTCCCTGCAGGAGGCGGGCGACGGTCTCCTGGATGTGGTCGGCGACCTTGCGGACGCGGGCGGCGTCGGCCATTGGGGCTCCTTGCGAATCGAGTACTGCGAGTGTCAGTGGATGAGTGTCAGTGGATGCTAGCGCGGCACGCGGAGGGTGACCGCAGCCGCAACCGGCGGACGGATTATTGTGCACCACCACCCGCGCAATCGCCAGGGGCAGGGCGGCGTCCCTTACCAGCGCCCGTCTCGCCTACACCAGTGCGGGCAGCCCGCCGGTGTTCGGCCCGGGCGGCCTCCCGGCGCGGGTGCCCGCCGCTGACGCGTGTTCATGATGCGCTGCGCGCTAACGTTCATGCCGATAACTCGACTCCTGCGGGTGCCGCTGCCGTGCGATCAGTGCGCGTGCACGCTGCCTTCCGCCGACTATGAAAGCCGCACGTGACTGACTCCACCTCCCCCGCCCCCGAGTCCCGCGCCGTCGGCGCGGCGACGCCCGCTCCGGCGCGAACTGCCGCCGGCACCGGTGATGCCCCGGGTGTGGCCATGGTGCTCTCCTGCTACTTGCTGTGGGGCCTGTTCCCGCTGTACTTCCACCTGCTGCACGCCGCCGGCAGCGTGGAGATCATCGGACACCGCCTGGTATGGACCCTGGTTACCTGCCTGGGGCTCACCGCTGTGCGCCGCTACTGGCCCGCGCTGCGCGCAACCGTGACCACGCCGCGACTCTGCGGCACGCTAGCGGTCAGCGGTCTGCTGGTGTCGGTGAATTGGTTGGTGTACGTCTACGCGGTCAACTCCGGCCGCACCGCGGACGCGGCCCTGGGCTACTTCATCAACCCGCTGGTAACGGTGGTGCTCGCGGCGATATTCCTGGGTGAGCGGCTGCGCCGCGCCCAGGGTATCGCCGTCGGTATTGCGGTGGTGGCCATCATCGTGCTGGTGGTGGCCCAGGGGTCACTGCCGTGGATCTCGCTGTCACTGGCCCTGTCATTCGGCCTGTACGGGCTGGTGAAGAAGCGCGTGGGCGCACAGGTGGATGCGCTCACCGGACTCACGGTGGAGAGCGGCTGCATGACACCGGTAGCGCTGGCCTACTTCGCCTGGCTTTACGCCGGCGGGCACGGGGCGCTTCAGGGGGCGACGGCGTCTACGGGCCTGGCGGTGGGACTGGTACTGGCGGGCCCGGTGACGGCGACGCCGCTGCTGCTGTTCGCCGCGGGCACGCGCCGGGTGCCGCTGTCTATCGTGGGGCTCAGCCAGTACATCACCCCGGTCATGCAGTTCCTGCTTGCCTGGGCCGTGTTCCGCGAAGAGATCTCGCCGGCACGCTGGGTGTCGACGGCGCTCGTGTGGGTGGCTGTGGTCGTATTCGTCACCGACCTGCTGTGGCAGCTGGCGCGTCGGCCGCGCCCGGCCAAGCACTGAGGCTTCGCGGAGGACCGACCGCACCTGGTCCCGACCGATCAGGTCGAAGGCTCCACCGCAGGCCTCGGCGCACTTCACAACGTTCATCCCCCGGCGAATCGTGCCATCCGGGTCATGAGCTCGTCTGGCGGTTCGTACCTTCGCGCGACGATACGTACCTTCCGGTCAACGATTCGTACTCTCCTGCGACGGTACGTACCTGTGAGTGCCGAACCGTCGCAAGAAAGTACGAATCGCCGGTGCAAAGGTACGAACCGTCAACCCCAGCGCATACGGCCCCGGAGGCATGCTTGCCCCGCAGCACACCGGAATCCAACACATGCGCAGAGACAGCCCAGTCACTCTCGCCCGCCCCGGCGCCCGGGCACCAAAAGACGTCGGCGCTGCCGCCCCGAAGGGAGCAGCGGCGCCGACGTCATTTCTGGCGGTCACGGTGTGTCACAGGTGCCGGTTTCGGTGCGCGACGGCGCCACCGGCATCTGCGCGCAATGACAGGTCAGTCGCGGGGCTTCTCGCGCATCTCCCAGGTCTCGATGACATCGCCCTCGGCAATGTCACGGAAGCCGAGGTTGATACCGCATTCGTAGCCCTCACGGACCTCGGTGACATCGTCCTTCTCGCGGCGCAGTGTCTCGACCGTGAGGTCTCCGGCCACCACGACGCCATCGCGCACCAGCCGTGCCTTGGCACCGCGCTTGATGACGCCCGAGCGGACGATCGAGCCAGCGATCGAGCCGAACTTCGAGGAGCGGAAGATCTGCCGGATCTCTGCCGTACCCAGCTCGACCTCCTCATAGATCGGCTTGAGCATGCCCTTCATGGCTGCCTCTACGTCCTCGATGGCGTTGTAGATGACGGTGTAGAACTTCATGTCCACGCCCTCGCGGTCGGCCAACTCGGCAACCCGCACCGCGGGTCGCACGTTGAAGCCGATGATCACGGCGGAGTCCACCGTCGCCAAGTCGACGTCGCTCTGCGTGACCGCTCCTACGCCGCGGTGGATGACCCGCAGGGCCACCTCGTCGCCGACGTCGATCTTGAGCAGCGAGTCCTCCAGCGCCTCGACCGCACCGGAGCTGTCACCCTTGAGGATGAGGTTGAGGGTGTCAACCTTGCCTTCCTTGAGGACATCGGAGAGGTTCTCAAGAGACACGCGCTTACGGCGCTTGGCCAGCTCCGCAGCCCGCCCTGCGGCCTCGCGCCGGTCGGCAATCTGCCTGGCGGTGCGGTCGTCAGGGGCGACGATGAAGGAGTCGCCCGCACTGGGGACACTGGTCAGACCAAGCACCTGGGCCGGCCGGGCCGGGCCGGCCTCCTCCAGCGCATTGCCGTGCTCATCGAACATGGCACGCACGCGCCCGTAGGCGCTGCCGGCGACGATCGGGTCCCCGACGTGGAGCGTGCCGCGCTCCACCAGGACCGTGGCGACGGCGCCGCGACCACGGTCCAGCTTCGCCTCCACGGTGACGCCACGGGCGTCCGTACTCGGGTTGGCGCGCAGGTCCAGCGCCGCATCAGCGGTCAGCAGGACCGCCTCCAGCAGGCCGTCGATGTTGGTGCGCAGCTTGGCTGAGATGTCAACGAACATCGTCTCGCCGCCGTACTCCTCGGGCACCAGACCGTACTCGGTGAGCTGGCCGCGGATCTTCTCCGGGTTGGCGCCCTCCTTGTCGATCTTGTTCACGGCGACCACGATCGGCACACCGGCTGCCTGGGCGTGGTTGAGCGCCTCGACGGTCTGCGGCATGACGCCGTCGTCCGCGGCGACTACCAGGATGGCAATGTCGGTCACCTCGGCACCACGGGCGCGCATGGCGGTGAAGGCCTCGTGACCGGGGGTGTCGATGAACGTAATCGGGCGCGTCTCGTCGCCTAGGTTCACGCGCACCTGGTATGCGCCGATCGACTGGGTGATGCCGCCGGCCTCGCCGGCGACCACGTCCGTGGAGCGGATGGCGTCCAGCAGCTTGGTCTTACCGTGGTCGACGTGACCCATGACGGTGACCACCGGCGGGCGCGGCAGCAGCTCGGCGTCGTCCTCGCCGGCCTCCTCGGCCTCCAGGTCGATGTCGAAGGACTCCAGCAGCTCGCGGTCCTCGTCCTCGGGAGAGACGATCTGCACGTCGTAGCCGAGCTCCGCGCCCAGCAGGGCGAAAGTGTCCTCGTCCAGCGACTGGGTGGCGGTGGCCATCTCACCCAGGTGGAAGAGAACGGTCACCAGCGCCGCCGGGTTGGCGTTGATCTTCTCGGCCAGGTCGGTCAGCGTGGCGCCCTGGCGCACGCGTACCGGGGTGGAGCCGTCGCCGCGGGGGACGACGACGCCGCCGATCGTCGGCGCGCTCTGCTGCTCGAACTCCTGGCGCTTGGCCCGACGCGACTTGCGTCCGCGGGGAGCACCGCCGCCGCGCCCGAAGGCGCCCTGCGTCGAGCCGCGGCCGCCACGGCCTCCACGTGGACCGCCGAAGCCGCCACGCGGGCCGCCACCGCCGGTACCTCCACGGCCTCCAGAACCGGGGCGTCCGCCTCGGCCTCCCTGACCGCCGCGGGCCGGAGCGCCGGGCCGCGCAACTGAGGAGCGGCCGGGCATCATGCCCGGGTTCGGCCGGGGTCCTGCGGAGCCGCCGGGACGCGGCCCCGGGCGCGGACCGCCCTGACCTGAGCGGGCTCCCTGCGGACGCGGACCACCGGAGCCGCCGGGACGCGGCCCCGGGCGCGGACCGCCCTGACCTGGACGGGCTCCCTGCGGACGCGGGCCGCCGGAGCCGCCCGGCCGGGGCATCCCCTGCGAAGTGGCGTAGGGATTGTTTCCCGGACGCGGCGCACCCGGACGCGGCCCCTTGCCGCGACCGCGGCCGCCGGAACCGCCCGGCCGGGGCATGCCCTGCGAAGTGGCGTAGGGATTGTTTCCCGGACGCGGCGCACCCGGACGGGGCCCGGGTGTGGGGGCGGCGGGGCGCGGTCCCGGAGTCGGTGCGGCCGGGCGGGGCTGCTGGTCGGCGCCGGGCGCCTGCGTGGGCGCAGGGGCGGGCGTAGGCCGCGACGGCTTGGGCCCG
>NZ_PIZD01000063.1:53157-58726 GCF_010365615.1 Actinomyces sp. 565 | reverse complement strand
GAAGAAGTATGAGATCGACGTGTTCGTCATGGGGGATGACTGGGCGGGCAAGTTTGACGAGCAGCTCGCGGGCCTGTGCGAGGTCGTCTACCTGCCGCGCACGCCGGAGATCTCGACCACCCAGATCAAGAACGACATGCAGAGGCTGTGACGGGGGTGAGTCGCTCCATGACAACGCAGAGGAAACAGGGGCAGGCGCTGCAAGTGCGGTGGGCGCGCGGTGTCGGGGAACGTGCCAGTGGCCGCTTCCGGGGTCGCACCGGTAGCCGCTTCGCTCGCTACGCGGCTGCGCAAGCCTACGCGGAAGGCGACCTGGAGCTTGCCCGAAGCATCTACATCGAGCTTCCTGCCGCGGCGCACGACCCCGCCTCCCGGCTGCGGATGGGACTCATCGCTGAGAGGCTCGAGCGGCCTGAGGAGGCAGAGGCCGTCTACGCGAGCATCGTTGAGGATGACCCGACCAGCATCGAGGCGCTCCTCAGCCTAGCGCGGCTGATGCGCGAGCGGGGCGCTGGGGAGGACGCGAACAGCCTCCTAACCCGTGCTGCCGGCGGGCCCGACCCCCGGGTCTCCGAGCAGCTTCTTGCCGCACTGCCCAAGGACACGCCGCTGTGGCGGCGGCTCGAGGTCCTGCGCAGCGGCCTGCCCAGCCACGGGGAGGACTGCGACTGGCTGCGCAAGACGCTCGCCGGCGAGCTGGCCATGGGCCACCAGGAGCGGGCCCGTGAGCTGATCGCGCGAATCTCAGACGTAGGGAAGCTCAAGGCGGCCGAGCTGTTCGACCTCGGCATGATCCAGTACCGGTCCGGTGATAAGGCGGCCGGCGACACCTTTGCCCGCGCCTGCGACATGGCGGGCGGAAAGGCCAAGGAGAAGGGGCCGGCGCAGTTCGCGTACCAGCGCTCCGACTGGCGCCTGGCAGCTGAGCTCGTCCGCGCATTCCCGGGCGAGGGCATGACGGAGACGCAGGTCGAGTATGAGATCGCGTTCTGTAAGGACAAACTGCACGACTACCGTGAGGCGAGCGAGCACTACGCCCTGTCTGTGCTGAGCGACCCCGAAAGTGGGTACAAGCACTATAAGTTCGGCCTGGCGCGTGAGCGAGCGGGCGACTACGTCGCGGCAGAGCTGGCTTACTCGCAGGCGTTATCCACTCTGCGTGGCCGCTCGGGGCACTGGTGGAACTACCGGCGCGGGGTCGTGCTGGCGGCCATGGGGCGTTACAACGACGCGGTGAAGTCCTATCTGGAGTACACGGGCGTTCCCAAGGAGCCCAAGCTGAACGATGCCTACGCCCACGTGCTGTCCCCGCACGTGCTGAACCGGCACCGTCCGATCGACCTGGTTGAAGCACGCCTGCTCAACATGCGCGGGCGGTACCTGAGCAAGGTCGACAAGGTGGCGCGTATTCGCGCCATACTGCCGCTGGTCCTCAAGGGGGATCGCACTACCCGGGTACGCCTGGCGGTCGCTGTGAAGGAGGCTGGTGACCCCGCACTGGCATGCGAGATCCTCGAGCATGTTGAGGAGTTCGGCTCAAAGGACGGGCTGGACCCAGCCGCCTACAGCAAGACTCCTGCGGCACTGCGCAACATCCGCTACGCGGAGGCACTGGAGACACTCCCCGTCAGCCCGAACCTGGTGCTGTGGGAGTCGAACCACGGCGCGTCCATCGGGTGTCACCCCCTGGCCATGTTCCGCTGGATGGTGGACCGGCCGGAGTACGAGCACCTCATCCATGTGTGGGCGATCAACGACGAGAGCGGAATCCCCGCCGACGTGCTTGACCATGACAACGTCGTGTTCGTCCGTCTGCACTCGCAGGAGTACATGCAGTATCTGGCCACTGCCGGCCACATTGTGAACAACGTGTCCTTCGCACCCTACTTTGTGCGTAGGCCCGGGCAGGAGTACCTGAACACCTGGCACGGTACCCCGTTCAAGACACTCGGCCGCTCCATGAAGGGCGAGCTGCTGGCTTACGAGAACCTCCAGCGAAACTTCCAGCAGAGCACCGTCGTGATGGCGCCCAACGCCCTTACGGAGTGGGCACTGATTGAGGATCACGATCTACTGGACGTGTATAGGGGAGTGTCAGTCATTGCGGGCTCCCCACGTCTGGACACCTCCATCCTGATGGATGCGGGAGGGCGGCAGGCGCTTCGCTCACGGCTCGGTCTGGCGCCGGGCGACGAGCGCAAGCTGCTGCTGTACGCCCCCACGTGGCGCGGCGGCGTGAGCGAGCGCGAGCTGGACGCCGATGCGCTGGTGGATGACCTCAAGGCCATGGCAGCCCGTGATGACGTAGTGGTTGTCTACCGTGCCCACCGGCTCTCCGAGAAACTGCTCGAAGGCGTTGAGCTCCCGGTCACCATCGTTCCCAAGGACATCGATACGAACGAGCTGCTCGCGGCGATCGATATTCTGGTGACGGACTACTCCTCGATCTTCTTTGACTTCATGCCCCAGCGGAAGCCGATTGTGCTGTACATGCACGATCTGGATGAGTACCGGGCGGACCGGGGGCTGTACCTGGACCCGGATGCGGTTCCGGGGCTGCACTGCCACGACCGCAGCGACCTGTCTGAGGCGATCGACCAGGCGATACTGGGTGCAGGAGCGCCTGAGGACGCGGATCTTCGGCGGTACTGCCCGCTTGAGGACGGTAACGCCTCGGAGCGGATGGTCAGGCTCTTCTTCGACGGCGTTCGCAGCCTGCCCGAGCCCTCCGTGGTTCGTGACTACCGCGTGGACAACGGCGCCGTCGGTCGGAAGACCATCCTCTTCCATGCCTCGCTGATTCCCAACGGCATCGCCTCAGCGCTGCTCTCCCTCATGAATTCGCTGGATCCCGCAGAGTACTCGGTGAGCCTCCTGGTGGAGCCGAAGGTGCTGCGCAGCCGCGACGACCGCCGGGAGATGTACATGCGGCTGCCGGAGCACGTGCACGTCATCTGCAGGCAGGGGGTGGCCCCCTGGACTGTGGCAGAGCGCTGGTGCACGAACGAGTTCTCACGCCACCCAGACGCTGAGACGCCCGCGTTCTGGCGGGAGTACTGGAGCTACTGGGACCGTGAGAGCCGACGGCTGCTGGGCGACTTCGTCCCCGACGCCGCCGTCGAGTACGACGGATACGCGTACACCTGGCTGTCGCTCATAGCCGCCTGGGGACGGCGCGGCGCGCGCGTCTCCTGCTATCAGCACAACCAGATGGACGACGAGTACCGGGAGAAGCTCCCGGACCTGATGCGCGTCTTCCGGCTCTACGACACTGCCGCCGCGATCATTGCGGTTAGCCCGGGACTGGCGGCACACAATCAAAGGAGCCTGCGGCTGCTCGGGATTGATACCGGTTCCCGGCAGGCAGCCGCGCGCAACCTCATCGAGATGGACAAGCTGCACAGGCTGTCCCAGGAGGCGCTGCCGGAGGACGTGGGCGCGTTCAAACGAGCGCATGCACTGACCTTCGTGTCGATCGGGCGAATGTCGCGGGAGAAGAACCAGACTGCGCTGATCGACGCCGTCGCAACCGCTCGCTCACGCGGCGTCGACGTCGGCCTGGTACTCGTAGGGTCCGGGCTGCTCGAACCCGATCTCAAGGTGCACGCAAAGCGCCGTGACCTCGATCGGCACGTTCTGTTCACGGGGCAGCTGGCCAACCCGTACCCGGTTCTGGCATGCGCTGACTGCTTCATCCTGCCCTCGACGCATGAGGGCCAGCCGGTGACAATCCTCGAAGCGATGGCATTGGGTGTTCCGGTGATCGCCTCCGATGTGCCCGGCAGCCTGGAACTGATCAGGCTTGGGTACGGCCTGACCTGCGGAACCTCTGCGGAGGAGATCGCACACGCCATTCAGGTGGCGAGCGCTGACATGTCCGTGGCCGCAGGAGTATTCGACGCCGAGAAGTACTGCGCCGATGCGACCTCCGCGACGCTGGGCGCGATACTTGCAATTGATCGTCCTGCTGGGCAAGAAGCAGACATTCTCGAAGATGCTCCACAGAAGGAACGGCTATGACTATCTACAAGCTGGTGCGCCCGGTGGGCGCCTCACTGTCGGAAGCTGGTTCGCTCAGGCGCGAACCGCCGCGTCCGGTCGAGAAGCGCGACCCCACCTATGCGGACAAATACGATGACTCGACGGTGTTCTACGACGCTATTCTTAGCGGCCGCACGGTGACGCTGGTCGGACCTCCGCTACTGAATCTGGAGGGGCTCATAACCGGCGGGGACGTTCGCTTCGGCGCGTCTGAAGACCCGGTGCGGTTCAGCACGGTCAAGCACGATCGCAGCCAGGTCTCCACAGTACGGCTACGTGATCCCGGCATGGGGAACGCCGAGCTGAAGTTCCGGCTCAGCGACGGCACGAGGCTCGCGCTCACGCCGACGCCGGATATGAACGAGCTGTTCGCCGGTCGTAGAGTGCTGATGGCTCACCAGAAGGACGAGCCCATCGCCTGGATACTCGACTGGATCCGCTACTACCAGCACGAGCACGGCGTTGACGCGGTCCTGCTCTACGACAACGCTTCGACTACCAGGACTCCGGAAGAGCTCCTCGGAGCGCTTAGGTCGCTTGAGGGGCTGGAGACCGCCGTAGTCGTGGAGTGGAACTACAAATTCGGTCCCCAAGGCAGCCCCTGGGTCGGCCCGAATGTCGCGTGGGACTCCGACTACGGGCAGATCGGCGCTTTCCAGGACGCCAGGTACCGCTTCCTGCAGTCCGCAGTCGGTGTGGTCAATTCCGACATCGATGAACTGGTCATCAAGACCACCGACATGGATGTCTTCGATGCGCTTGCGGAGTCCGAGGACGGCGTGGTCGGCTACGGCGGCAGGTGGATCGAGAACTCCCGCTCGGACACGTCCCGTGCGCCGCGTTTCTGGGACTTCTTCAAGATCCTCAAGACCGGTCATCCGTGCCGCCCCAAGTGGACGGCGAGGTTCTCCTCCCTGTCCTCCGCGACTTCACCGACGTGCCACTTCATCCGCGGCGCCGACGTGCCGCCCGACGACCGGTTCTACCTGGCGCACTTCCGCGGTCTCAATATGGGGTGGAAGGTGCCCACGCGCCTGCAGAACGTGGAGGACCGGGGGCAGTTCTCGGTTGACTACGGCGTTGTCGGTGCACTCGCGGAGGTCTTCCCGGACACCATCCCCTGGGCCGAGGTGCGTCGCGCGCTGAAGGAAGTGTCACGAGCTACGCCCGTAGACGCTGACAGGGTCTTCCGCGAGTGGCTGCAGGAGGCCGTGCGCGCCCGCTGCGGAGTCCCCGGGGACTCCTGGACAAGATCCTGGTTCTGGCGTTCAAACGTCGGCGTGCTAGAGCGGGACGCCGGTCGGCTCGGGCGCATTGCCTTTGACTTGGAGATGGGCGCCAAGTCCATCGGAGTCGCGCTCTCCGTGCGCGACCGGAATCATTTCGACGCTCTGCGTGAGGCGCTTACCAGCAGTGGGATCCAGTTCATGGGCCCTCTGTCGGGAGGAATGGGATTCAGGCTACGTGAATTCGACCGCAAGCTGTCGCGCGAAGACCTCGCCGAGGAGATCGCCGCACTGCTGACGCG
>NZ_PIZD01000063.1:0-52859 GCF_010365615.1 Actinomyces sp. 565 | reverse complement strand
GGCTTGGGTGATCGGTCAGGTCCCGACCGATCACCCAAGCCGCCTCCTACACCCCGTGCCCCTCAGCCGGGCGGAGCATCTGCGGGGAGGCGGCACCAGCCGACCCCGAGGTGGCCTGCCCCTCAGCCGGGCGGAGCGGCTAGTAGGCGTGCCGCCAAGCGCCCCTGTAGAGATCCGGATCGGAGATCACAGGCTGCCGGGGCGCCCACTTCCGGCGGCAGCGGGCCAGGATCTCGTCCGCCTTGTCGAACTCGTTCTTGGTGATGTTCCACGACCACCAGCGGTAATCGTGGGCGATCTCCGGTCCGGGGCCGTCCCCGATTATCTCGCCCTCCATCAGCCAGATCGCCCGTGAGCACATCTCCTCAATGGTCTGCGCCGCGTGGCTCACCAGGAACACCGTCCCCGCTGCCTGGCGGAGCTCAGTCATCTTCCGCTCACTGCGCTCCTTGAAGGCGGCGTCACCGGTGCTCAGTGCCTCGTCAATAAGCAGGATGTCTGGATTCGCGGCGGCGGCGATGGCGAAGCGGAGCCTGGAGGCCATACCTGACGAGTAGGTCTTCATCGGTCGGTAAATCGCCTTGCCAATTCCGGCAAGCTCTACGACCTCGGGCAGCACGTCCCGAGCCTGCTGCTTGGACAGGCCCATGGCCAGGCAGCCGAGCAGGACGTTCCGCTCACCAGGAAGGTCGGGTACTAGGGCCGCGTTAACCCCGAGCAGCACCGGAGTTGAGCGGGCTCTGACACTGCCGGCGCGGGGTGTCTCCAGCCCGGCGATGATGCGCAGCAGAGTGGACTTGCCCGAGCCGTTTCTGCCGAGGATGCCAATCGACTCACCGGCGCGGGCCACCAGCGAGACCCCCTTGAGCGCGTCGACATCCACCTTCGGTCGCTGACCGGTCACTCGCAGGAACACCCGCGTGGCAGGTGACAGCGCGCGCATGGCGCTGGCGTCACTGGAGGGGGAGCGGTAGCGGACCTGCACGTCGCGTACTACCACGGTGGGCTCTGCGGCAGCGGAGTCTTTCGTCGATTCAGCGTTCGACGGCATATGCGACCTCCTTCTCCCAGAAGAATACGAAGCCGAGAACCAGCGCTCCAAAGGTCCAGGTGATCAGCAGCGCCCAGGACCTCGTGTCAGGCATTGCGTCGTACAAGATGCAGTCCCGGTACATCGTGAGGATGAGGTAACCGGGGTTCACGTCCATGAACGCAAGCACGGTGGGGTGGTCTATGAACCGCTCGTAGGAAAAGAACACGCCTGATCCGTAGAACCAGAACTGGGTCAGGAACGGCCAGATATTGCGCATGTCTGGAAACAGCGTGGTGATGCGCGCCGCGAAAAAAGTCAGTCCCAGCGCGAGCATGAACTGTAATAGGAAGATCGGGATGATGAGTAGCCAGTGCAATGTGGGTAGGGCGTGGGGAGGCAGGACTGCCACTAAGAACAGCACCGACGCCAGGGGCGGCAACGTGTCGATCGCCGAGCGCAGCGTGTACGAGATCGGCAGCACTGCGCGGGGGAAGGAGAAGCCCCGAATCATGTTCCTGCCGTTCCTGACCACTTGGGCTCCTCCTGTTATTGAACGCTGGAGGGGCGGAAACAGCGTCACGCCGATGATCAGGTAGCCGACAAAGTTCTCGATGCCGCGGGAGGTCTGCAGCAGTAGACCGAATATCACGAAATAGACGAGTGCATCCAGCATAGGCTTGACGATCAGCCAGGCATTGCCGAGTAGCGTGCCGCGCTGGGAGCCAAGCGCCTTGGCCCGGGCATCCGCCCAAATGAAGTGCCGCCGCTGCCACAGCTGTGCGATGTACTTGCCCAGCGGCGGCCGCAGCCCGACCGGGTCCAGGGACTCCAGCTGGCGGTCGGAGACGACGTGGGAACTACGCATGTAGTAGTTCTCGTAAGCGCGATCGAGCCAGGTCATGGGCATCGGCTCCTGAGACTGTGTGCTCACCTCAACTCCTCATACATCGCGCGGTAGACCGTGCCGTTGCGACTCCACGTGGGTAGTCCGCAAGCTTCAGCACGAATCCTATTCTGGCCGGGCGCGGCAACACGATTCGAGTCCTCCGAGCGCCTGGCCGCCCCAGTGAGGGCAGTGGCGAGGGCCGCAGCATCCTCGGCGGGGAATACCTCGCCACCGCCCCGGGCAACAACCTCCCGCAAGGCCGGCAGGTCAGACACCAGCACCTCCCGGCCCAGTGCCATCGCGTTGAAAGGCTTGATCGGCGTCACCGACCTGCAGACAGGCGTGTCCCTCCGGGGCACGCAGAACGCATCCAGGGCCTGGTACCAGTTCAGGGACTCCTGCTGCGGCACCCTCCCCGGCAGCACGCAGACCTCGGGCCCCAGGCCGAGCTCCGCCGCCCGTGCCTCGAGCCCCGGCCGACTGACGCCGTCGCCCACCAGCAGGCAGCGCACATCGACCCCGCTCGCGCGGCACCGCGCCACCGCCTCGAGCAATACATCGAAGCCCTCATAGTCCACCAGGGAGGAGACGCTGCCAGCCCAGAAGCCCTCGCGAGGCAGCCCCAGCCGAGTGCGCGCCTCAGCCGCACCCACCGCGGGCACCTCCAGCACGGCGTCCTCCACCGCGTTAGGAACAATCCTGATGCGCTCCGCCGGCACCCCGCGCGCGACCAGGTCCTCAAGCTGTACCTGCGACAGGACCACTACCGCGTCCGCCGCCAGCGCCATCTCGGTCTCCTTGGCGCGCAACAGGCGGAACCGCTCTGAGCCCAGCGCCTGAGCCTGCTGGCTCACCGGGCGGGAGGCCACCCAGGTCTGCTCCAGCACACCGCGCATCTCATACACCCACGCCAGCCCGTACGACTCTGCCACGGCGCGCGTGACCAGCGCGTTCTGAAAGTTCGTGGTGGTGTGCAGCACGTGCGGGCGGAAGACCTCCACCTCCTGCGCCAGCAGACGCGCCATTTGCACCAGCCGCGCCGCCGGGGTCGGCGCCAGCCGGGACGGCAGCAGCCGCCGGTACTCGATCCCATCCACCACGTCCGTGCCGGCCGCGCCTACCAGCCCCACCGTCACCGGATAGCCGATCCGCGTAATCGCGCGCACCTCAATGCCCGCGGCGCGCTGGGCGCCAAGCACCGCGTGAGAGCGCACCGCATAGCCGGACTGGGTGTGCGGGAAGGAGTTCGTCAGTACATGTAGCACCCGGGTCGGTCCGCTCCGAGCCGGCTCCTCCCACCTGGGCGAGCGGGTTACCCGTGGGAGCGTGAAGCCCGGGCTCATCACCGCCAGTTGCGAGCGCAGCCGTGCGCGCCGCGCCCGCGCCTCGGGAACGCCGTCGAGCACAGCAACCGCGTCATGGAGCTGACCCCGGGACCAGTAGTCCCGGGAGCGCAGCGTTGGCGGCAGCTGGGCGGCGGCGTCGGGGTGAAGGCGGCCGAGCTGGACTGACAGCTCCGCCGCTAACCGCCTGCCCGCCGGTGAACGGGGTACCGCGGCAGCCAGCGCTCGCTCGGCCTGCGCGGGGCGGTCGGCAAGGAACTCGCCCAGGGCCAGGCGCAAGGACCCTGGCCTCGCGCCTGCGCCGACGGCTCGTGCCATGCGCCCGCGTGCCCCGGGGGGCAGGCGCCGGGCCGACTGCACCGCCAGCAGCAGCGGATCCTCGGCGAGAAGCCGACTAGTGGAGTCAATCAGCAAGCGTATATTGCGGATGCGCTGAGCCTCAGGCACCAGTTACCCCCTCCAGCAGTGACTCGTAACGGGACACCAGGTCCTCCTTGCGTGCGTGCTCATCCAGCCACAGCGAGCCGCTGGCGGGAGCCAGGCGGGAGCGGTCGGCCGCCAGCTCCGTCCACAGTGCCGCCAGCGCCTGCGGGTCTTGCGGGGCGACTATGTCCCCGGCTCCGGACTCGCGCACAATCGCTGCGGCCTCGCCCGCAACCGCGCCACTGATGTGCCGACCGGTGGCCAGGAGCTCGTACAGCTTGGACGGAACCGTCAGTGACATGGCAGGCCAGTCCTGCAAAGACACCAGCACCGTGTCCGCCCACGCGTACTGCTCGCCCACCCGCTCCACGGGAACCGGCTCCAGCACCTGCACCGGGGCGTCTAGACGCGTCGCCTCCGCGCGCACGGCTGCGGCTTGCGCGCCGTCGCCGACAATCCGCAGCATCACATGCGTGCCCCGCTGTGCTGCCAGGGCGGCGGCCCGCACCGCACTGTCCAGCCCCTGGGCCCGACCCACCGTGCCCAGGTACAGCACGCGCAGGGCACCATCCGCCCGAGAGCCCGGCACGGGCGGGAGCGCCGCGACCGGGGCTGCCGGCGCATTGCGGACCGTGACCACGTGCCCCAGGCCGCGCTCGCGCAGCGCTTGGGCGAAGGACTCGGTGGTGGTAACCACGGCGTCGGCCTGGCGCTCCAGATGGGTGATTGCCCCCGGTACGGTCCCGCGCGCCGCCGCCAGCGCCCGACGCCGCAGCCCGGGAGCGTCACCACCTGCCCAGCTGGAGGCGGAGTCAAGGATGTCCGGCCAGGCGTCGCGCAGCTCCGCCACTACCGGCCGGCGCAGCACGCGCCCCAGCATCAGGGCGGCCGGCAGGGTCGGTAGCCCCGGCACCGTGCCGACGACGACGTCGGGCCGCTGCGATCCGGTAAAGCGCCGCAGTCCCAGCTTCAGGGCGTCCGCCGCAGCCACCGCCTGGTCCGCGCCCCGGCCCCCCAGGCCGACGTCGTAGGGGCGGAAGGCGGTGCGGTGGATCATCGCCCCGGACGGGTCCCGGTGCACCGCGCCCGGGGCGTGGCGCGGGTCGGCGTCGAGCAGGCGCCCGGTGGGATAGTGCGGCGGCGGAGCCAGCACGGCCAGCTCGTGGCCGCGCCGGACCAGGCCGCGGGCCAGCCAGCCCCAACGCATCTGCGGGGCGCCCGTCTCCGGCGCCCAGTAGTGGGTGAGCAGCAGGATCCTCATCTTCCTCACCTCACCGGCCTCAGCGCGCGGAAGGGGTCGCCGGCCCCGACCGCTAGCGGCAGGTACAGGTAGGCGATCAGCACCGCGCCGATGAGCCCCCAGGCAAGCGCCGGCTGCCCCAGCACCAGGCCCAGCCAGGCCAGGGCCGAGCACAGCGCCGCCGTGGCCGCCACCAGCAGGGCCACGGCCCAGTGCGGCCAGCCGAATGTCACCAGGCGCTGGTAAACGTGCAGCTTGTGCGGCTCATACCACCGCTGCCCGGTGCGCACCCGCATCCCCAGGGTGAAGCCGGCATCGGTCACCAGCACCAGCAGCGGTGCCACCGAAGCACTTGCCGGAACCCCGGAGGCCAGGCAGATCGTGGCCGCGAAGGCCCAGGCGCCGCCCAGCGCGTAGGAGCCGGAGTCGCCCAGGAAGAGCCGCGCCCGCGGCGCGTTGAAGGGCAGGAATCCTGCTGCCGCCCCGGCCACCGCAATCATCACGACGCCGAGTCCCGGAACCGGGTGCGCCAGCGCCACCACCGTGAACCATAGGCCCGCCACCACCGCGTGCCCCGCAGCCAGGCCGTTTGCGCCGTCCATGAAGTTGGTGGCGTTGACCAGTCCCGCGGCGCACACGGCCACGGCCACGGCCACCCACGGGTTCGCCCCCACCAGGGCGGCGGCGGCCAGGCCCAGGAGCAGGCCCAGGACCAGCTGCAGGCACAGGCGCAACCGGGTGGAAAGAGAGAAGAGGTCCTCCGTCAGGCCCACGACCGCGAAGGCCACAATCGCCACCAGCCCCAGCGCCAGCACGCTGAAGCGGGTGTACGCGTGCGTCGTCGCGAGCCGGTGCCAGGCGATTACGATCGCCGGGCCCATTACCAGCAGCGCCCCTAGCACCACGGCCAGGCCGCCGCCGCGCGGTGTCGGCACCACGTGCAGCGAGCGATCCACCGGGACGTCGACCACCTGGGCGCGCCGCAGCACCGGGATCAGCGCCGCCGTCGCCAGCGCCGACGCCGCCGCGGCGGCCAGGAAGCCGAGGACCAGGGCAACTGTCATGCCCCGCTCTCCGCTTCCATCCACCGGCGTACCAGGGCACCGTGCTGGCCCCACTCGGCGCGTTCACGCAAGTCGGTGATCGCCGCGAGCTTCCCCATCGGGTAGGGCGGCACCGAGGTCTGCGAGATCAGCGGGTGATTCGGGCGCACGTCCTGCTCGCCCCGGCCGAACAGCTCCTCGGTGAGCTTCTCCCCGGGGCGCACCCGCGTGTAGGTGACTTGCGCGTCGGGGTAGCCCATCAGGGTGGCGAAGCGGCGCGCGATCTCCTCGATGTTGTGCGGCTTGCCCATGTCCAGGATCAGGACCTCGCCCGAGCGCCCAAGCACCCCTGCCTGCAGGACCAGCTGGCAGGCCTCGTCCACGCTCATGAAGAACCGCTCCATGCTCGGGTCCGTGATCGTCAGCGGTAGCCCGCGCTCCAGCTGGGAGGCGAAGGTCAGCAGCGCCGAGCCGCGTGAACCCAGTACGTTCCCGAATCGCACGGACATGAAGCGGCGCTCGGGAGCCAGCGTCCGCCCGATGGTTGCCGTCAGCCGCTCGGCCACCCGCTTGGAGTAGCCGAGCACGCACTGCGGGTCCGCGGCCTTGTCCGTGGAGATATTGATGAATCGCCGCACGTCATGACTGGCTGCCGCCAGCAGCAGGTCGCGGGTGGCCGCCACATTCGTCAGGAAGGCCTCCTCCGGGAAGCGCTCCGTGAGCGTGACGTGCTTCAGTGCGGCCGCGTGGAAGACGATGGTCGGCCGGTTCTCGTCGAACAGGGCGGGAATGAAGCCGGGGGTGCGCAGGTCTCCGAGGATCACGTCGGGGGAGTCGAGCATCGCCTGCCCGTCCAGGGACAGCTGTACCGCGTGCAGGGCGGAGTCGTCCCGGTCCACCATGATCAGTCGCTCCGGCTCGTAGCGGGCGATTGCGTGGCACAGCTGGGAGCCGATCGATCCGCCCGCACCCGTCACCAGGACGCGCTCGCCGGTCAGGTAGGCACCGATGGCGTCGACGTCGGTGTCGATCTCGCGGCGTCCGAGCAGGTCCGCGATCTGCGGGGGCCGGAAGACGTTGGTCGACTGGAGCTGGGAGGCGTCGGGGTGGTACGAGGGCGCGCGCTCGACCAGCTCCTCCATGGAGGGCATGATGCGGATCTCGAGTCCCAGGGACTGGGCCTTCTCCACAACCTCGTCGACTCGCTCCGGGCCTGCGGAGGGCACCGCCAGCAGTACCAGGTCGGCGCGCTTCTCCGCGGCTACCTGCCCGAGCGCCTCCCACGGCCCCAGCACCCGCACCCCGCTGATGCGCAGGTGCCGCTTGGAGGGGTCATCGTCCAGGATGGCAACCGGGGTGAAGACGCCCTCCTGGTCCTGCTGCATCAAGCTGATCGCCTGTACCCCGCCGTAGCCTGCCCCGAGCACGATGGTGCGCCGGCTGCGGTGCGCCTGCGGGCGGTGCCGCCAGGCGACTACGCGCTGGAAGAGCCAGCGCACCGCCATATGCAGGGTCAGCGCCACCGCCCCGGAGACCACCGCCGCCCCCAGCGGCAGCAGCAGGCCCTGGGACAGGATGGATGCGAGCATCAGCACCGCCGCAATCAGTACATCCGTGACCAGGATCTGCGGGATCTCATCCCCGGTGGCGAAGCGGGCGCGGCCGCGCAGGAACAGCAGCCAGGCCAGCAGCTGCAGCACTGCCGCGAGCAGGATGGCGATACCGGTCGCGATGCCGGTCGGCTCCCGGGAGCTGCCGTCAATGTTCAGGGACAGGACCAGCACAATCGCCAGCACCCACATGGCGCAGTCCAGGGCCGGGATGGTCCCGTGCGGCAGGTGCAGCCGCGAGCCGCCGATATCGGTGGTCGGCCAGGACTCGCGCGGGTCCGGTGTGGTGGGGAGGGCGGCTGCGCCGGGCTGCGGTCCGGATGCGGGGGCTTCCTGCCGGGCCCCCGCCGGGGAGGAGTTCAGGGAATTCACAGTGATACTGACCTCAGGTGATCGGTGGGACGTGACATGGCGGGACGGAAATCGGGCAGGCGCTCGCCCAGGCCCAGCAGCGCGGCGATCGCGGCCACCGCGCGCTGGGATGCGTGGCCATCGCCGTAAGGGTTGGCGGCGTGAGCCATCTGCTGATACAGGGTGGGGGAGTCCAGCAGGGCGGAGACCTCCGTTACCAGCCGGTCCTCCGCCGTGCCGATGAGGCGGACCGTGCCGGCTTCTACGCCCTCGGGACGCTCGGTGTTCTCGCGCATCACCAGTACGGGCTTGCCCAGGCTCGGCGCCTCCTCCTGCACGCCGCCGGAGTCGGTGAGCACGATCCGGGCGGCGTCCATGACGGTGGTGAACTCCCCGTAGGCCAGGGGCTCGGAGATGAGCACATTCGCCAGCTGCGCCACGTGCGGGATGACTGCCTCGCGCACAACCGGATTACGGTGCACCGGCAGCACGATCAGGTGCTCGGGGAAGCGGGCCGCCAGGCGTGCCAGCGCCCGTCCCACACCCTCCAGCGCCTCACCCCAGTTCTCCCGCCGGTGGGCCGTGACCAAGATGAGCGGACGCCCCTGCGCAATCGCCTCCCGCAGACGGGGGTCGGCGGGCTGAGTGCGCCGGGCGCGCGTGTGCAGCAGGGCGTCAATCACCGTGTTGCCGGTGACCGCGATGCCTTCCGGGTCCACGCCCTCGCGCAGCAGGTTAGCTCTTGAGCGCGGGGTAGGCGCCAGGTGTAGTGAGGCCAGCTGGGTGGTCACCCGCCGATTGGCCTCCTCGGGAAAGGGGGAGGAGAGGTTCCCCGAGCGCAGCCCCGCCTCTAGGTGCACCACTGGCACTCGTCGGTAGAAGGCCGCCAGCGCCGCGGCGGCGACGGAGGTCGTATCGCCCTGTACCAGGACCGCGTCCGGGCTTGCGGAGGCGAGGACAGGATCCAGCCGGGCGAGGATCTTGGCGCTGAGCGTGTTCAGGGTCTGGCCGGGTTCGAACACGTCGATGTCATAGTCCGGCGCCAGGCTGAAAATCTCGCTTACCTGGCCCAGCATCTCCCGGTGCTGCCCAGTGGACACGAGCGTGGGGCGCAGGTCCGCGTGGTCTCGCAGCCCCTGGATGACCGGCGCCAGCTTGATCGCCTCGGGGCGTGTGCCGTAAACGACCATGACGCTCTTCGGCACTGGCACTCCTAGTGGGAACTGTACTGCCAGAGACGGGGAGTCACTGACAAAGACGTTTCTCAGGATAGCGCGCGGTCTCACTTCGGCTACCCAGTATCCCGCCGAGCTGCCGGACCGTTACCTTTGTTGCCATACTCATGCCTGCCTGTGCCGCGGCGTCGGCCCGGAACTCTGCCCGGAACTCATCCCGGAACTCTGCCCGTGAGGCGGTCTGGGAGTCGGCTCAGTGCCGGCTCGCCGCCGCCTAGTGCCTGGCGGGGAGCTGCTCCGCAAAGCGGTTGATGCGCTCGGCCAGCCACGCGTAGGCGGCGTCCTGGTAGTGGAAGGGTGCCGGCCCCCAGACATGGTGCGTGCCGGCAAGCGTCAGCTCGTCCGGCAGGCGCAGCACGCGCACTCCCGTGGCCTCTGCTGCGGCCTCGTAGTAGCGCTGCGCGAACCAGTTTGCCTCCGCCGCGCCCACGCCCCAGGACGTCGGCGTGCTCTCCCCGTCCTCGTCCGCAATTGCCCACGCCGTTTGCAGCAGCAGCGTGCGGTCAGCCAGGCCCAGGTCCTCCAGCTCCGCGCGCCAGGCCGGCAGCGTCTCCCGCCAGCGCTCGAAGTGCTCGTCAGATCCGAACTCCAGCAGGCGCGCTCCCTCCAGCGAGTCGTACAGGCCCGCCGTGAGTCCCTCAGTGGTGCGGGTCAGCAGCTCGCCGCCGGGCAGCTCGAACACGCCCAGGCGCTCGTCCACGATGTCCCACAGCAGCACGTCCGTGCGCTCCGCCGCAGCCTGCAGGCGGGAGTGGCGGTCGCCGACCAGGTCCTCGGCGTGTACCCGCCTGACGAAGGCGGAGCTGAACCCGCTCAGGTCCAAGGTGCCCTCCGGCACGTGCGAACCCGCCGACAGCAACGACTGGCGTGCCACATAGGCCCCGACCCGCCAGCCTTGCCGACGCATCACCTCCACGGTGTCCCGACCCACGCATGAGCCGAACACGGAGACGGTACGCGCAGTCTGGGCGTCGCTCATCGGCTCCTCCGGCAGGTCAAAGGGCTGGTGGGAAAAGCGTAGACGCAACCGGCATCGGCCACGCGCACGCCACGGGTTGGAGCCGCCGGGTGAGCACCCTCTCAGGGAGCGGTTGCCGCGGGAGCAGACAAGCTGTCTGAATATGACAGACTCTCCGGTGAACAGCCACCGCGGAAGGGAACCCCACATGCCCGCAGGCACTTCCAGCGCCGTCGCCGCCTACGACACCACCCTGCGTGACGGCGCCCAGCAGCAGTCCGTCGCCTTCACCGTCGCCGACAAGCTCGCCGTCGCCCGGCTACTGGATGAGCTGGGCGTGGCCTACATCGAGGCCGGCTGGCCCGGCGCCATCCCCAAGGACACCGAGTTCTTCGCCCGTGCCCGCACTGAGCTGGAGCTGCGCACGGCCAGGCTGGTCGCCTTCGGCTCTACCTGCAAGGCGGGCATGGCCGCCGGGGAGGACCCACAGGTGCGTGCCCTGCTGGACTCCGGCGCACCCGTGGTGACTATCGTCGCCAAGTCCGATCCGGTGCACGTGGAGCGGGCCCTGCGAACCAGCCTGGCGGAGAACCTGCGCATGGTGCGCGACACGGTCGCCGTGCTGGTCGCCGCGGGCCGCGAGGTCATGGTTGACCTGGAGCACTTCTTCGACGGGCTCGATCACGCCGCCGTCCTCGCCGGCGAGGCGGCCGGTTCCGGCGAGGCCGGCCCAGCCGCTGCCGGCGGCGCCGGAGCTGCGGCCGGCACGGAACCGGCCGGTAGCGGACTGGACCTGCCCTACCCCCTCGCCGTTGCCGTGGCCGCCGCGCAGGCGGGAGCCGGCACCGTCATTCCCTGCGACACCAATGGTGGCACCCTGCCCGACGTCGTCGGCGAGCGCGTGGCCCGCCTGCGCGACGCCCTGGAGAAGGCCGGGCAGGGGGACTGCACTATCGGCATCCACACTCATGACGACGCCGGGGTCGCCGTCGCCGGGGCCCTAGCGGCCGTCCGCGCCGGGGCCCGGCAGGTGCAGGGATGCGTCAACGGGCTGGGGGAGCGCACCGGCAACGCGAACCTGCTCACCCTCATCGCCGACCTGGAGCTGAAGACCGACTTTACGGTGCTCCCCGGCGACGCCGCCGAGCGCGCCCAGCGCCTGGCCGAGCTGTCCGCCGTCGCCAGGCACGTGGGCGAGATCGTCAACCGGCCGCCGTCGAGCCGCCTGCCCTACGTGGGGGCGCGGGCCTTCGCGCACAAGGCCGGGCTGCACGCCTCCGCCATCCGGGTGGACCCGAACCTGTACCAGCACATCGACCCGGAGCGCGTGGGCAACACGATGACAATGCTCGTGTCCGAGATGGCCGGGCGCGCCTCCATTGAGCTCAAGGCCCGCGAGTTCGGCATCGACGCATCCGGCGACCACGAGCTGCTCACCCGGGTGACGGAGGCGGTCAAGGCGCGTGAGGCCGTCGGCTACACCTACGACGCCGCCGACGGCTCCTTCGAGCTGCTGCTGCGCGCCGCCCGCGGCGATCTTCCCGAGTACTTCCGCATCGAGTCCTGGCGCGCCTCCATCCAGGCCCGGCCCCTGCCCGGGCAGCGGCTGCTGTCCACCGAGGGTGACACCGTCACCGAGACCGAGGCCACCGTGCGCCTGTGGGCCGGCGGGCGGCGCTACGCCGTACTGGGGGAGGGCAACGGTCCCGTCAACGCCCTGGACCACGCGCTGTGCGCGGCGCTGGAGCAGGTCTATCCCGAGACCGCCGAGTTCGAGCTGACCGACTACAAGGTGCGCATCCTGGATACCGAGCGCGGCACCCGGTCGGTGGTGCGCGTGCTCATCGACATCACCGACGGGGAGCAGACCTGGTCCACGGTCGGCGTGGGCACGGACGTGGTGGAGGCCTCCTGGGAGGCGCTGATCGACGGGCACATCGTCGGCCTGCTGCGCCGCGGCGTAGAGCCCAGGTAGGCGGGCGCAGGAATCCGTCGGCTCGCGGGGTGGGTTGGGAGTCGGCCTGCGGGACGTCGGCCCGGCCTGCTGGGTGGGCTTACGTGCCGCAGGGTGGGCCAGACTGTCCGAATCGATTACAAACGTCATTCGCGCCCGTTCGGCGCGCTTCGTAAACCGCATGATTCCAACGGTCTGGGGTACGCCGCGCGTTGCGCCGGGCGCCTTTGTCATCAGTTTTGACAGGTTGCGGGCGCGGGCGGGGGCGCGCATGCGCCGACCCAGGCACGGCCCGAAAAAACCCCGGCACACGCTGGAATGCCGGGGAAATCGTGGGGTGGCTGACGGGGCTTGAACCCGCGACCTCCTGGACCACAACCAGGCGCTCTACCGACTGAGCTACAGCCACCATCGGGCGACGGCGTCGCACCGAGTCGGTACTTTATCGGCTAGCCCGTGCCGGCACCAATCCGGACTCCGTGTACTGCGTCACCCTCGCGGTAGGGGAGCGAGAGTGCGTGCCGACCCGGCCCGGGTGCAACCGCCGCGCCCCCGGCGGCCGAGCCCGGACGACGCCGTCGGCCGGGCGGAGACTCCAGGGGCCATCGGCGAAGGCGCCCTCGTCAGAGCAGCTGCGCCGTCGGGTGCTCCACGACCTGGGCTGCGGCCGCCTGGCACTCCTCGCTCGTGGGGCCCTCGCCCTTGGGGAACAGCACCTCGCGGTAGTAGCGAAGCTCGTCGATCGACTCCAGGATGTCTGCCAGCGCGCGGTGCCCGCCGTGCTTCTCCGGGGCGTGGAAGAAGGTGCGCGGGAACCAGCGCTTGGCGACCTCCTTGATGGAGGAGACGTCCACGATCCGGTAGTGCAGGTAGTCGATGAGCTCGGGCATGTCGCGGGCCAGGAAGGACTTGTCAGTGCCCACGGAGTTGCCGGCCAGCTGCGCGGTGCCCGCCTCCGGCACCAGGGACTTCACGTAATCCAGGACTGTGCGGCCGGCCTCCTGAAGCGTCAGCCCGTCCTTCAGCTCCTCCAGCAGGCCGGAACTCGTGTGCATCTCGCGCACGTAGTCGCCCATCTGCTCCAGGGCGGCCGCCGGGGGCTTGATCAGCACGTCGATGCCCTTGCCCAGCGGCTTGAGCTCGTAGTCGGTGACGATCACTGCCACCTCGATCAGCGCGTCCGCCTCAAGGTTCAGGCCCGTCATCTCGCAGTCGATCCAAACCAGGGGATCTGCGGTAGTTATCTGTCGACTCACGGTCGCCGAGTGTAGACCCGGTTCGAACGGCGGCTCGGGCGCTGATGTATCTTGTGGGCCATGGCAGCTCAGACCGTTACTGCGGAGATGTTGGACAAGTTGACCTATCAAGCGGAGCGCGAGCGAGGCGCCGCCAAACTATGGCAGGTGCTGGTCGTCATCTGGGCCCTCGTTACGGTGGTGCTGTCCCGTTCGGGCGTCATGACGGTGCCGCTGCTTGTGGTGGTCCTCGTCCTGACCGCCTGTCTCGTGGGCGGTTGGGTTGTACACCTGCGGCGCTTGAAGGAATTGGAACGCCAGTTGAATGACGCGATCGCTCAGGCGGAGGCCTACAGCGACTAGTGGCTCGCGGGACGGTGATCCCGCAGTGAACCCGAGGTGAACCGTGGCCTCGGCTCGACTGCGTCGTCGGCCTTTCCCAGGGCGCCCGATGAGTATGAGCGGGCCAGAAGAGTGCTGCGAGGCGGTCCAAGTGCGGGCGAGTGCTTGGACTCAGGCCCGGGCGTGGTTGACGCCGCCGACTGGGGCCATGCGCGCAGGCGGCGCGCCAGCCGCACCCCCCCAGCCGAGCCGCGCCACCGATCACGTCCTCAAACCGGAGGGACCAGTTTCCGGCGCGATATGGACTTATCCCGGTGCCCCCGCCCGGACTCGAACCGGGAACCTGCGGATTAGAAGGCCGATGCTCTATCCATTGAGCTACGGAGGCTCACCGGCACAGCGTACGTCACAGTGGGCAGAAGTTCCCACTTGGGGAGCAGCGGAAACTGTGCCCAACTGCCGGGCGGGGAAGGTATCGTTCCGGACAAGCTGGTGAACTATCGCCCCACGATCTCGGAAGGATCCAAGTGCCACCAACAGCGCTTGCCGTGCGCCTCACGAACGCTCCCGCCTACGAGCAGCCGCGCGTCTTCACGGCCGCTTTTACCGTCGGCAGGCGGCCCACCTGCGACGTAGTCGTCTCCACCTCCAATGTGGTCTCCGGCGAGCACCTGCGCGTGACGCCGACGGCGGAGGGCTGGGTGGTGGAATGCATCTCGCGGACTAACGGGATGCTGGTGGCCGGGCAGGACACCCGCCGTGCGCTGGTAGTCGGCCCTACCCGCGTGTACCTTGCCAACAGCTCCGGGCCTGGAATCGACTTCGTGCCGACGGCGGCAGCCGGCCCCGCCCCTGCCGCCGCGCCTGGGTCAGCTAGTCCCGCTCAGGGGCCGCGCCCGGCACCTGGGCCCGGGACCGACGTCGGCCCCGCCCCGGCTGCTCCGCCTGCCCCGGCTGCTCCGCCTGCCCCGGCTGCCCCGCCCGCCTACGGTCATCAAGCGCCCGCGCCCGCCGGCTATGGGGCATCCGCCGGCGCGGCCCCGACCGGCTACGGCAACTCCGCTGGATCTGCGCCGTCCGCGGCAACGGCCAGCGCCTCGTCTGCCATGACCATCACCGATCCCGCGGCCTCATCGGTAACCATCGCCGGCCCGCCGAGCCCGCCCCGCTCGGCCGCATCCGGAGGAACCGGCGGGTTCCCCGCCGGCCGACGTCGCACCATCGCCAAGGTGACCATCACCTCCTCCGGCACCATCGGCCGTGCCCCGGACGCCAGCCTGCGCCTGGATGACCCGCGGGTGTCGGGCCACCACGCGCGGGTGGACCTGACGCCGCAGGGGATTGTGGTGACGGACCTGCGCTCGACCAACGGGGTGTTCGTGGGTCAGCAGCGCGTGCAGAGCTATCGGGTGACGGAGCCGACCACCTTCGGCATGGGGTCCACCTTCGTGGTTATCAGCCCCGATGGCACCTGCGAGGTCCAGGTTGCCACCGCGGCCGGGGAACTGGTGGGCCGCGACCTTACCTTCTCGGTCAACGACGGCAAGCTGACCCTGCTCGACGGCGTCTCCTTCGCCCTGCCCGGCAATGAGCTGCTGGCGGTGGTGGGCCCCTCGGGTGCGGGCAAGTCCACGCTGCTCAAGGCCCTGACCGGTGAGCAGAAGGCGCAGCAGGGGCAGGTGCTGTTCGACGGGCTGGACGTGTATGAGCACTACCCGGTGATGCGCAACAAGATCGGCGTGGTGCCGCAGAACGACGTGGTCCATTCCGCGCTTACCGTGCGCCAGACCCTGGAGTACGCGGCTGAGCTGCGTTTTGCCAAGGACGTGTCCAAGGCTGAGCGGCGCGCCCGCATCAACGAGGTCCTGGAGGACCTGGACCTGTCTGAGCACGTGGACAAGAAGGTCAAGAAGCTCTCCGGAGGGCAGCGCAAGCGTGTTTCTACCGCTATCGAGCTGCTCACCCGCCCGTCCCTGCTGTTCCTGGACGAGCCCACCTCCGGCCTGGACCCGCAGCTGGACCGGGATGTGATGGAGCTGCTGGCGTCTTTGGCGCACGGCACCCGCCCCGGTGACAGCGGGCGCACCGTGGTGGTGGTTACTCACAACGAGAACCACATTGACCGGGCGGACAAGGTCCTTATCCTCGCTGCGGGTGGCACCCCCGTCTACTTCGGGGCGCCGCGGGAGGTGATTGCCTACTTCCGCACCCGGCTGGCCGAGTTCGGGCAGGCGGGCCGACTGGTGGTGACGCCGCCGCGCGGCGGTTTCGCGGACCCGGTGTCCATTGACGGTTTCGCCGACGTCTACGCCCTGATCCGTAACCACGCCGCAGAGCTGCGCGCCCACCTGGAGGCGACGGTTCCGTCTACTCGGCGCGGCGACGGCCGCAGGCTCAGCACGACCACGAGCGCCGATGAGCGGCAGGCCCCGCAGCAAAGCGCCCTGCGGCAGGTATCCACGCTGGTGCGCCGCCACCTGCGCATCATCGCCGCCGACCCCTCCTACCTGCTGTTCATGCTGGTCCTGCCGGTGATCATCGGCCTGCTCACCAAGGCCATCGCCGGCTCCAACGGCTTCGCCGTCCCCGACCTGCCCGAGCCGACGTCCGAGCAGCCGTGCGTCGTCTACTCCACGCAGGCGCTCGAGCTGCTGGTCATCCTCATTACCGGCGCGGCCTTCTCCGGGATGGCCGCCACCATCCGGGAGCTGGTGGGGGAGCGCGATGTCTACCTGCGGGAGAAGGCCGTGGGCCTGCGGGCGGGTTCGTACCTGGTGGCCAAGGCGCTAGTGCTGGCGCTGATCGTCACCGTGCAGACCGCGGTCATGGTCGGGATTGCGCTGGCGCTCAACAAGGCCCCCACCGACGCCGTCCTGCTGGGCTCCCCGGGCCTGGAGCTGGCGGTGTGCTGCTGGGCGATCGCCTTCGTCTCCGGTCTGCTGGGGCTGGCCGTGTCCGCCTTCGTGTCCTCCTCCGAGCAGGTTATGCCCGTGCTGGTGGTGACGATCATGGCGCAGCTGGTACTGGCGGGCGGTGTCATCCCCATTGCCGGCCGGGCGGTGTTCGAGCAGCTGGCCTGGTTCGTCCCCGCCCGCTGGGGCTACGCCATGGCCGCATCCACGGTCCAGATGAATGAGATCCTGCCCAACCGCGCCGAGGACATCTGGGAGCACAGCGTGTCCCAGTGGGCCACCGACTTCGGCCTGCTCTCGGCGATCGGCCTGGTCTGCTTCCTGGCCTGCTACATCGGCCTGGCCCGCCGGGACCGCCGCTGACCCCGCGCCCGCCCGGCGGCGGCGTCGTTCCTGCGGGGCGCAGGGCGGGTCGATACCGGCTGCGCCGCGCCTTCAGCCTAAGGTTGGATCATGGCCTCAACTGCTTCCCCGCTGCCCGCCGGAGAAGACGTCCCCGTCTCTGCGCTCAGCCGCGCACAGCTAATAGACGTCCTCACCGACACCGTGGGGGACCTGGAGAACCTTGACCTCAGCCTCAGCGCCACCGGTGTGGAGGACGCCAGGCGCCTGCGCTCCAGCCTCATTGCGCAGATCCGGGACCACGTACTGCCCCGGCTTGCCGACGCGGATATTCCGGCGATCGTCGTCGTCGGCGGGTCCACGGGTGCGGGCAAGTCCACCCTGGTCAACTCCGTGCTCGGCCGGGAGGTCTCCGACGCCGGGGTGCTGCGCCCCACTACCCGCACGCCGGTACTCGTGGTCAATCCCGAGGACAGCGCCGCGCTGGCAGAGCACCCGATCGCCGGGGTGTGCCGGACCGTAACTTCTGCCGCCGTCCCGGCCGGACTGGCTCTGGTGGACGCCTCCGACCTGGACTCCGTGCAGGAGAGCAACCGGGTCCTCGCCTCCCGGCTGCTGGAGGCCGCCGACCTGTGGCTGTTCATCACCACTGCCGCCCGCTACGGCGACCACACGCCCTGGGCGTCCCTGGAGGAAGCGGCCGGCCGGGAGACCCCGATCGGCGTCGTCCTGAACCGCGTGCCGACAACCGTCCTGTCGGAGGTGCGCCGCGACCTGGTCGAGCGCCTGGACGCGCTCGGCCTGGCCGAGTCCCCGTTCTTCGTGGTTCCCGACGCCGGCCCCCACGAGGGCCTGTTGCCGGAGGCCTCGATCGCTGAGCTGCGCGACTGGCTGGGCCTGCTGGCCGGGCGCCACCGGGCCGCTGGGCTCGTGCGCCGCACTGGCCGCGGGCTGTGGACCGGCCTGCGTGCCGACCTGATCACCCTCGCCGACGGCGTCGACGCCCAGGATGACGCCGCCACTCGCCTGGAGACGGCCTCCCAGAAGCTGCTGGAGGCCCCCGCCGCAGATCTGCGCGACGACGTCGAGCGCGGCACCTGTGGGCAGGGTGCCCCCACCACCCGCTGGGTCACCCTCGCCTCAACCGGTGGGCCGCTGGCCCCGCTGGCTCAGGGCGGCAAGCTGCGCTCTGGCTGGTTCGGCCGCACGGGCAGGGCGCGCGCTGCCGCCCTGGCCACGCTCGCCCAGGACGCCCGTGAGTCGGTCGCGGCCCGGCTGGAAGCGGCTCTCGTCTCCGTGCATGATGACGCCTCCCGCACCTGGGAGGCCGCCGGCGCCGGCTCGCGCAGCCGGGAATTGCTGCCTGACGTGCCCGACGCGGCCGCAGTAGTCGGCGCCTGGGCCGCGGCGCAGCAGGAGCACCTGGCGACTGTGCCCAAGGGGCTGACACCGCAGGGGGCCGGTGATCTGGTGGTCTCCGCCGCCGCCGGCATCGAGGGCTCGCGCGCCGCCGCCGAGCGACTGGGGCTGGGGCCGGCCATCAGCGAGGCCAGGCAGGCCCTGGCCCAGGCGCTGACAGGCGTGCTCAGCGCGGTTGTGCCGGCCGGTGCGGCCCGCGGCCTCGCCCCAGACCCTGCACTGGCCGCGGCCCTGCGGCTGCGTGCCGGCGAACTGACACCGTTTACCCGTCCGGGAGCCACCGCATGACCATGAACCAGAATGCCGCCCCTGCAGGGGGCCAAGTGCTTGATGCCGCCCACCTGGAGGCGCGCCTGGATCGTCTGCGCGGCGCGCTCGACGAGTGCCCGACGGAGATCCCCGCGTCGTTGTCGATTCCTGCCCGGGAGCACCTGGACGAGGTGGCCGAGCGGCTGGCCCTGGGCGTGGATCACACGGTGGTGGCGCTGTTCGGCGGCACCGGCTCCGGCAAGTCCTCACTGTTCAACGCGCTGACCAGCCTGCAGTTCGCCGATGTCGGCGCGCGCCGCCCCACCACGGCCCGCGCCACGGCCTGTACCTGGGGGGACGATGCCGAGGCCCTGCTGGACTTCCTTGAGGTTGCCGATGACCGGCGCATCCGCCGCGAGTCCCTCCTCGACGCCGCCGACCAGGACGCCTTCGCGGGACTCGTGCTGCTGGACGTGCCCGACTACGACTCGGTCAGCACCGAGCACGCCCTCCAGGTGGACCGGCTGGTGCCGCTGGCGGACATCCTGGTGTGGGTGGTTGACCCGCAGAAATACGCCGACGCCGTCCTGCACGAGGGCTACCTGCGGGGGCTGGGCGCGCGGCAGGAGGACATGCTGGTCCTGGTGAACCAGGTAGACACCCTGCCCGCGGGCGGCACTGAGGCGCTGCTGGAGGACGTGCGCGCGCTGCTGGCGGCCGACGGCCTGCATGACGTGCAGGTGCTCCCGGTATCCGCGGTGCGGGGCGACAACCTCGCGGCCGTGCACGAGTTGTTCCTGGAGCGGGTCTCACGGGAGTCCAATGCCGCCCGGACCGCGTCCGCGCAGCTGGATGCCATTGCCATGCGACTGCGTCCGGCGGTCGCCGCCAGGGCCGTGGCCACCCAGCCGGAGCTCGCCGACGCCGCCGTGACCACACTCGTGCACGCGTGCGGTGCCCAGGCGGTGGCGGACTCCGTGCGCACCGGCCTAGCCCGCACCTTCCCGCGCGCCCTGGCCCGTCCGGCTCCGCCCGCTAGGGACGCCGTAGCCTCCGTCCAGACCACTTGGCTGCGCCGCACCACCGAAGGGCTGCCCGGTGCCTGGTTGCGCAGCGTGGAGAACGCCGTCGCCACCCCCGAGACCTTGGCGGCTCAGACTGCTGAGGCGGTCGGCAGCGTGCAGTTGCCGCGTCACCGCACGCCCGTCATTGAGCTGGCCTGGTGGGGTGGGGCGCTCGCCGCACTCATCGGGGTGGTGTGGGCAGTGGTCTCCCTGGTGCATGGACAGGCCTTCGTGCCCGGCCTGCTGGCACCGCTGGCCGTTGCGGGTATCGGGTTGGTGGCTGCGGTTGGCGCGCTGCTGGCGCGCCGCTCCCGTGCCCGCCGGGAGGCTGAGGAGTATGCGCGGGCCGTGCGTGCCCGCCTGGTGTCCGTGGTATCCCGCGGTCTCACTCGCCCCGCCGACGGCGTGCTGGTGCGCCATCGGATGCTTCGCCAGGCCCTGGAACTGCCGCGGTAGCGCCGTACGGACTTTTCCTCCACACGAAAGCATTTGGAGGCTCCCGGCACGCAGGCGGACTGGTTACGGGGGCGTGGCCCGGGCTCGCCCTGTGCGCGCCTGCCGGTCCTTGGAACCAGTTGTGCAGGCAGCAGAGGGATGCGGCCGGACCGGAGCACCGGTGTCCACAGGTGAGGTTCGTGCAGGGGGTGCTGCCCCCGCATAAACAGGTCGGTGGCGGCCCGGACCTGGTGCGCGGCACTGTTGGAAACAGCCGGCGGCACGCCGGTCCCAGCCTGAGCCACGGCAAGTCACCGCAAAGGAGCATCCCATGAGCCGTCAACTAGATCTCGTTGTCCAAGGCGTCCTCGGCACCAACCCGGCCGTGACCCGAACCTCCGGAGGGCGCGCCTACTGCTACTTCCGCCTGGCCACCTCGCCGTCGTTCCGAACCGCCCAGGGCTGGCGGGACGGCCAGACCATCTGGTTCACCGCCAAGGCGTGGGGAGCGCTTGCTGAGAACCTCGGGCGTTCCCTGCACAAGGGCGACCCGGTGGTGCTGGTGGGGCGCTTCACCCAGGAGAACTGGTCCAAGGGATCGGAGGAGTTCTCCACCAACGTGCTGACCGTTTCTTGCGGCGGACACGACCTGACGCGCGGGGAGTCGCGCTTCATGCGGATCGTGCACCGCAGCGATACCGAAGACGACGGCGATGCGGCCACCTCGGAGGCGTCAACCACCACCTCCTCCGGCTCCGCCGGCTCGGCGCAGTCCGCCGGGTCCGCACCCAGCCCGGACGCTGCCGGGCTTCCAGCCCCCACGTCGGCGCCGTCGGCCGGGCTTCCAGCCCCCACGCCGGCGCCGTCGGCCGGGCTTCCCGAGCCTGCCCCGACGCCGGTCGCTGATCCGGTGATGCCGGGGCAGGCGGCGCCCCCACTCATGACGCCTGCATCCGAGCCGAATGCGCTCGACTACGTGCTCGCGGACGAGCAGGAGTGACGCCGACGGGGGAGCGGCCAGCGCGGGGCGGCGTAGTGCCCGCCCACCTGGCGCCGGTGGTGCTTGCCGGTGGGGAGGTATGCGCGCGCAGGAGGCGGCAGGCTATGCGATGACGTGAACGTCAAGATCCGCTGGATGGGCGACGCCGAACACCTCGATCAGCACTCGTGCCGCCATCGCCGTCGCCTCTTGCGCCTTTGAGGCCGGCAAGCGATAACCCAAGAACTCGGGCTCCTGCTCCCAGCCCAGGGCTACGAGCGCCTCCAGGGCGGCCTCAGTCAGCACGGCGCGCCCGTGCTGGTCGAGCAGCGTCACCCCCAGGGAAACCTCGCCAGACGTCCCGAAGGCCTTAAGGCAGGGCGGCTCCGGTGAGGGCGCCGGCCGGCGGCGGACGCGCAGGGCACGCAGGAAGCGGGAGTCGGCGGGAATACGCGCGGCAGTCTGCGCACTGACAATCGGCGCGCTGACGGTGAGCTCCACGACGATCGCGTCGGCAATGCCGCACTGAAGCAGCACGTGGGCGAGCGACGGGATGAGGCGGTCCCAGGAGCCGACGTCCAAGCTGCTGGCCAGTTCGTCAGCTGGTCGGGCGAACGTGTGCGTGGGGTGCGCGGGGAGACCTGCGCCGGTGGGACCCGTTGTAGACATACCTGGAACGGTAGCCGCCAAGCGGGCGTCGCCACACCACGAGTCGGCGTGTCCTGGCGTGTCACCACCGGGATTTCAAGGCCCACTGGTTACCGTGGCTTGCAGTCCCGGCGTGCCTGCGTCGGCCACGAGCAGGAAGCAGCTTCCCCATGATCCGATTCGACAACGTCTCCAAGGTATACAAGCGCGGCGCCCGGCCCGCGCTTGACGACGTAACCATAGAGATCGAGCGCGAGGAGTTCGTGTTCTTGGTGGGCGCATCGGGCTCCGGCAAGTCCACCTTCCTACGGTTGACTCTGCGTGAGGAGCGGCCCACCTCCGGGCGTATTCACGTGCTCGGACGCGATCTGTCACAGATCTCCAGCTGGAAGGTCCCCAAGCTGCGCCAGGAGATGGGATTCGTCTTCCAGGACTTCCGCCTGCTGGAGAACAAGACTGTGTTTGAGAACGTCGCCATCGCCTCGCAGGTGATCGGCAAGCCCCGCCACTACATTCTCTCGGCCGTGCCCGAGGCGCTTGAGCTGGTGGGGCTATCCGGGAAGGACAAGCGGCTGCCGCATGAGCTGTCCGGCGGTGAGCAGCAGCGCGTGGCCATTGCGCGCGCGATGGTCAACCGGCCCAAGCTGCTTATGGCCGATGAGCCCACCGGAAACCTTGACCCGTCTACCTCTGTTGGCATTATGCGTCTGCTGGACCGCATCAACCGCCAGGGCACTACCGTGGTCATGGCCACCCACGACGACGAGATCGTCGACCAGATGCGCAAGCGCGTCATCGAGCTCAAGGCGGGCGAGGTGGTGCGCGACCAGGCTCGCGGCGTGTATGGGTCAGACCGTTGAGGCCGGCCCCGCCGGCAGTGGGTGCTGCGAGGGCTGCGAATCCCGTAAAACCCGTGAATGAGGTACTGAGGTAAACGCATGCGATTCCGTTTCATCGTCTCTGAGACCTTCAAGGGGCTCAGCCGCAACCTGGTGATGACCGTCTCGGTGATCCTGGTGTCCTTTGTGTCATTGCTGTTCGTCGGGGCCTCGGTGCTGCTGCAGAACCAGATCTCCGTGATGAAGGGCGACTGGTATGACAAGGTTGAGGTCAGCGTCTACATGTGCCCGCCGTCCTCGAATGCGGCGGCATGCGCCGACGGCGAGGCCACACAGGAGCAGATCGACGCCGTTGAGGAACTGATCAAGTCGGACACGCTCGCCCCCTACATCGAGGCCTACTCGATCGAGTCGAAGGCGGACGCATACGAGCGGTTCATGGAGGCCTACGGGGAGTCTCGCATCGGCCGCAACGCAACCGAGGACATGATGCCGGTGTCCTTCCGGATCAAGCTAGTGGAACCGGAGAAGTACCGGGTGGTCGCCGAGCAGTTCACCGGACGTGCCGGGGTCGAGCGCGTCATCGACCAGAGCGAGACCCTCGACCCCCTGTTCGTGCTGATGAATCGAGTCTCCTGGATCACCGGCGGGCTGGCGGCGATTCTGGCGCTGACGGCGGTACTGCTGATATCCACCACAATTCGACTGTCCGCCATGAGCCGCTCCAAGGAGACCGGCATTATGCGGCTAGTCGGCGCCTCGAACCTGTTCATCCAGCTGCCCTTCATGCTCGAGGGCGCCATTGCCGCACTGATCGGTGCGATCGGCGCGGTGGCCGCGCTGTGGGCGGGGGCCCGCTACATCGTCACGGACTGGTTGGCAACCTCGCTTAAATTCACCGCCTTTATCGGCACCGGCGACGTGGTACGCCTGGCCCCCTGGCTGCTGCTGGCCGCCGTCGTCCTGGCCCTGGCCTCATCCGCCTTCTCACTGTCCAAGTACACAAGGGTCTGATCGCCATGTTCTCAGTCCGCTCGTCCCTTCAAGCGCGCCGCGCCCGCCGTCGTCTCGGGCGGCGGGCCCGCCGCGCCGTCGCAGGCGCCGTCGCCCTGGTCCTGGCAGCTGCACCCGCGTACGTCGGCGCGCAGGCCGACGAGCGCCAGGACGCCGTCGACGACCAGGCCGCCGCGCAGCGCAAGCAGGCCGAGCTGGCCGCATCCCTGGAGGGCGTGTCCGCGGAGCTGGGGCAGGCCTACATCGAGCTGCAGAACGCCCAGGCGTCCCTGAGCACCGCACAGACCGAGCTCGATAACGCTGAAATCGTGCTGGCGCAGAAGGAACGCGAGCAGCAGACCGCCGCGGACCGCCTGGCCGTGGCCGAGTCCGAGCTGGCGACCCTGCGCGAACAGGCGGAGCAGACGCAGACGACTGTCGACGAGAACACCACATCGGTAGCCGACCTGGTAGTAGCCACCTATCAGGGTGACAGCGCCGTGACCTCCTGGACCTACGTGCTCGCCTCCGACTCCGTCGACGAGCTCACCGACCGTGCCTCCACCATGGAGATCGCCACCGGCGTGCAGGAATCCGTCCTGGCTGCCGCCGAGGAGGAGCGCGCGCAGGCCGCCAACCGCCAGGCCCGCCAGAACGCGACCACCGAGCGCGTCGCTACGCTGAAGACTGAGGCAGATGCCGCCAAGGCAGCCGCGCAGACCGCCAAGGACACCGCCAAGACCAAGCGTGACCAGGTGGCCGCGCTGAAGGCCGAGAAGGAGACGGCCGCGTCCAATCTGGAGACGCAGAAGGCCGGCCTGGAGAAGCAGCAGGCCCAGGCGGCAGCCGATGAGCAGGCCGCTGCCACCAAGATCGCGGAGCTGGACGCGGCCAACAGGTCTTCCGCCGGCTACACCGGATCGGCGTCGGGCTCGGGGGCCTCGTCCTCACTGGGCAGCGGCGCTATCGGGCACCCCATCGCCGGGCCCCTCATTGTTGCCTCGCCCTTCGGCTACCGCGTCCACCCAATCACGGGGCAGAGGAGGCTGCACGCCGGAGTCGACCTCGTGGCCTCATCCGGCACCCCCCAGTATGCGGGTGTGGCCGGAACCGTCACCTACAACATCAACAGCTCGTGCGGTAATGGCGTCTTCATCAACGGAGGCGTGATCAATGGGCAGTCCGTGGTGCTGGCCTACTGCCACCTGTCTGCGATCTCCGTGCCCAATGGTGCCACCGTCACCCGGGGGCAGACGATCGGTCTCACGGGCATGACCGGGGGAGCCACGGGGCCCCACGTCCACTTCGAGGTGATTATCAACGGTACGGAGATCGACCCCATGACCCTGCCCGGGTTCTGAGGGGTGGACCCGGCGCCGCCTTGGGCGTCAGCTGCGGCGGCACGGGGTTGTGCTGACCGCTCCGGGTGCGGCGCTCGGGCCTGCGGCTGGGCGTCTTGGCGACCGGAGCGGTCGGCAGTAGGATTCGGCGCCGTAGTGTGACGGACCGGGACGAGGGAAGGAGACTCCGGTGGCCAAGAAGACCGAGGGGACCAAGAAGCTCACCCCGGCCGAGCGCGCCAAGGCGGCAGCCGCCGCACACAAGACCATCGCCCGCAATCGCAGGGCGACGCACGACTACTTCATCGAGGACCGCTACGAGGCCGGCCTCGCCCTGACCGGCACCGAGGTAAAGGCCCTGCGCATGGGGCGGGCCTCCCTGACCGAGGCGTGGATCGAGATCGACCGCAACGGCGAGGCCTGGCTGCAGGGCGCCCACATCCCCGAGTACCTGCAGGGCACTTGGAACAACCACTCCCCGCGTCGCAAGCGCAAGCTGCTGCTGCACCGCTCCGAGCTGGACAAGCTCGCCCAGCGGGTGCAGGCCAAGGGCTACACCATCGTGCCGCTGGAGCTTTACTTCATCGATGGCCGCGTCAAGCTGGAGCTCGCCCTGGCTCGCGGTAAGCAGGACTGGGACAAGCGCCAGGCCCTGCGGGAGGCACAGGACAAGCGCGAGGCGGCGCGCGCCATGGCTTCCGCCAACCGGCGTCGCGGCTGACACGGGTGTCCCGGTAAGCCTTCCTCTGAGGGGCGTGACGGCGCCCGCCGACGAGCGAGCGCCGTCGCCCAGACCGCCAAGCCCGGACGACGGGCGGGCTGCGACGACCAGCGGGGCGGCTCGCCCTACCAGCGGTCGTGCACGTGGGTGCGGATGCGCCGGTCGTACAGGTCCGCCAGGGCGGCGTGCAGCTGGTCGCTCAACGGTTCCAGCGCGGCGGCCGCGGCGTTGGCGCGGGCCTGCTCGGCGCTGCGCGCGCCGGGGATCACCGTGGTCACGCCCGGCTGGTCCAGGATCCAGCGCAGTGCCACCTGGGCGGGCGTGGCGCCGGCCGGGCCGAGCTCGCGGCACAGGGAGGTGAATTCCTGGGCGGCCTTGACGCCGACGTCGAAGGGCACCCCGGAGAAGGTCTCGCCGATGTCGAAGGCGGAGCCGTCGCGGTTGTAGTTGCGGTGGTCGGAGGCAGGGAAGGTGGTGTCCTCGCGGTACCGGCCGGATAGCAGCCCGGAGGCCAGCGGCACGCGGGCGATGATTGCGGTGCTGGTGGCCTGCGCCGTCGGCAGCACCTGCTCCAGCGGCTTGCGGCGGAAGACGTTGAGGATGATCTGCACGCTGGCGCAGCCGGGGCGGCGCATGGCCTCCAGGGCCTGGGCGCAGGTCTCCACACTGACCCCGTAGGCGCGGATGCGGCCTGCGCCCACCATCTCCTCCAGCCAGTCCCAGGTGTGCTCGGCGGAGATGACTTCACTGGGCGGGCAGTGCAACTGCACCAGGTCCAGGGTGTCCACGCCCAGGTTCTGCCGGGAGCGGTCGTTCCAGGCCAGGAAGGCGTCGCGCGTGTAGTTCTCGGGGAGCTGCTCCACGCGCCGACCCATCTTGGTGGCTACGGTGAGTCCGGCCTCGGGGTGGGCGGCGGTGAATGCGCCGACTAACTGCTCGGAGCGCCCGTCGCCGTAGACGTCGGCGGTGTCGATGAAGGTGACGCCTGCGTCGAGCGCCGCCTGCAGGGTGGCGGTGGCGTCCTCGGCGGTGACCTCGCCCCAGTCGGTGCCGAGCTGCCAGGTGCCGATGCCGACGGTGGAGATGTCGCGGTTCAGAGCGGGGAGTGGGCGTGTCTCCATGGTGCTTGCCTCCTGCGGTGGTGGGCTGGTGCCGCCAGCCTAGCGGTCCTAGTGACTCGGCGAAACAAAAAGTAGTGGTGAAGGTCTCGTATCCGCTGCGGCGGGCGCTGGTACCCTTGAGTTGCTGAGGTTTCAGCGTGTTCCCGTGCCGCTCGCGGGCGGGAAGAACTCAACAGGGGATGATCGGTTTCGACGACGGTCGTGGATTCAGGAGAAGCGGGTCGAGGAGGCACAGTCATCTCGTCAACGCCCTGTGCAAACCTATAGGTGCCGATAAAACTCGCGCCGACTTCGTCCTCGTCGCCTGACGAGAGCCGAAGTTCGCCAGCCCGGGAACGCTTCCGGCCCGGTTCCTGGCGTCATCTAGGAAGCCACTGCCGAGGCCCCATGCCACCGGGGGTCTCGGGACACTTAGGTGGCTGAGCCCGTCTGCGTCCTTGTTCGCGTGAGACGCCGGGGCTGAGAAAATCAGCAGCGAACTGCACCCGGAGAAGTCCTGTTGCATTGCCGTCGGACCGGGGTTCGATTCCCCGCATCTCCACTATTCGTTGGAATACCAACGAAAACCCTCCCGCGGCCCCCTCTGTGGGGTCCCAGTGGGGTCAGGAAAGGTCACGAATCGGCACGGGCGCGCCTGAACAGGAAGGCCCCAAGCCATGACCATTCCCACCCTCCCCGCCGCTGCTGCCCGCCGCGCCCTCGCCCGAGCGGTGATCGTCCGCCCCGGCGACGTCACCGGCGGCGCGGCGCAGGCCATCAGCCGGAACACCGAAGTGCTGACTGACGACGAAGAGCGTGGTTGCCTCCATCTCCATGCCGCGATACTCGGTGTCCGACGATGCCATGCTCTGGTCCACGTCTCGGCTAACATCGCCTGCTGGGTCATCGCGGGGACGCGATGCACGTTGTGGGCTTTTTCGGCGGTTCGTGCCAACTCAACACGGAGCACGGCGTCCGCCCAGAAGCGGTTGTCGTTCGCGGGGAAGTACGCGTATGTCGAGCTTTCGGTAGCAAGGCTACCGGCGCGTCCATCCCGTTAAAGCGAGCTGTTGTTACTAGTATGCGGGAGCACAGGCACATTCGAATCGATCCCAAACTGGGTGGCCAACCAAGGAGATCCCGAAACTCCCATGAGGATCCGCACACTTCGACTCAAGAACTTCCAGTCGTTTGGGCCTGACCCAACCGAGATCGAACTCAACCAGCTAACGTTCGTGCTCGGTCCGAACGGAGCGGGTAAAACCGCTGTTCTCGTAGCACTGGCGCGACTGTTCAGTCCGTTGCCTGCGCTGCGCCGCGTTCAGCCTGAGGACTTCCACGTCCCTGCAACTGTTAACCCGGATCTGGTGGACAACGAGCTCTGGATCGAGGTGGACATCGAGTTTGCGGAAGCGGCCGACGAGGGTGAGACGCATCCGTCGATTCCGGCGTTCTTCACCCACATGGCGATGGAGGCACCAGCCGAGCCTCCACGAGTTCGGGTCCGCCTTACGGCCATCCTCGACGCAGACGGTTACATCGATGAGAAGATCGAGTACATCACCCAGGTCGATGCTAACGGTGAGCCGATGCAGCGGTCGGGCATGTCGCGCCACGACCGGGCGTTCATCGAGGTGCACTACCTGCCAGCGCGTCGTGACCCCGTTGACCACATCGCGTACACGACCGCCTCCCTACTGGGACGTATGCTTCGAGCTGCTGACTGGACTCACGAGCGATCCGAGTTGGCGCGCTTGACTAAAGAGATCTCCACCATGATGGCCAGTAACGATGCCGTGATGGACATCGGTGCCGAGATCCAGAAAACTTGGGCTGTTCTGCACAAGGGCGTCTTCTTCAAGGATCCGGCTATCGCCTTCGGACGGGGCGAGATTGAGGGGGTGCTGCGTCAGCTGACGGTCATCTTCGCACCAGGTCCGGCAGGTGACGTGGTCAGCTTCGAACGGCTCAGTGACGGCCAGAAGTCGCTGCTGTACATCTCGCTCGTCCTGGCATGGCAGGGGATCGCGCGTAAGGTGCTGAGTGGCGAGGAGGTCGCCTTCGATCCCGACAGACTGCGGCCCCCGGTTCACATCGTCATCGCACTCGAGGAACCGGAGAACAGCCTCGCTCCGCATTACCTTGGCCGGATCGTCCGACAGCTCCGCGAGGCAAGCGACAAGGAGGACGTGCAGGGCGTCGTCGCGACGCATGCCCCGGCGCTGTTACATCGTGCCGAGCCGGAAGACATCCGGTTCCTGCGGTTGGCCGAGGACCGCACGACGACCGTCCGCACGATCACGATGCCTTCCGACACTGACGAGGCCGCCAAGTACGTGCGCGAAGCCGTGCTGGCCTACCCGGAGCTGTACTTCGCGCGCCTCGTCGTCTTGGGCGAGGGCGACAGCGAGCAGATCGTCCTCCCTCGAGTGCTCGCTGCTGCCGGAATTGCAGAGGATGACGTTTCGGTCTGCGTCGTCCCACTCGGTGGCCGTCACGTAAATCACTTCTGGCGGCTGCTCGAGCACTTGGACATCCCGTACATCACGCTGCTCGATCTCGACTGCGGGCGCCACCGGGGTGGCTGGGGGAGGGTGAGCTACGCGGCCAAGCAGCTGAACAAGTTCCGACCCGGAACGTTCAAGGACGAGTCCGTCGCCAAGATTCCAGCCTGGGATGACGACTGTGACTTCCCGCGGTTCGGCGAACATAGTGGGCTCCGAGCGCTGGAGAGGCGTGGCGTCTTTTTCTCCTACCCGCTCGACCTCGACCTGATGCTGCTGGAGGCTTACCCCGACGCGTATGACGTCAAGGCGGCTACACCGAATGAGTCCACGAAGGAGGCCGTCCTTGGCAAGGCGCGTGCCAATGTGGATCGACTCGACGACGTCTACCTTCAACTCTTCGACGAGTATCAGCGACAGTTCAAGCAGGGCAGCAAGCCTGCAAGCCACATCGCTGCCATGTCTAAACTCACGGACGAAGAGCTGGTCGAAGACTTGCCGGAGCCGCTTATGCGGTTGGTGGACGCACTTCAGAAGCGGTTGGAGTCGATCCCAGAATGATCCAACCGGAGGACTGGCGGCCGGCAGACGGGATCACGCTTGAGCCGAACGCCTTACAGGCAGTCAAGCAGTCGGCGGCTAACGTTGTCGTGGGTGCCGGTCCCGGCGCTGGCAAGACCGAATTGCTTGCCCAACGGGCGGATTTCTTGTTGAAGACGGGCGCATGCCGCTATCCGCATCGGATCCTGGCGATCTCGTTCAAGGTGGACGCGGCGCGGAACATCCGTGATCGCGTTCGCAGGCGCTGCGGCGAGCAACTTGCCGTGCGATTCGACAGCTTCACCTTCCACGCATTCGCCAAGCGTATCATCGACAACTACCGACCCCTGTTGACCGGCAAGGACGCCCTCGATCCGGACTACACCATTGACTCTAAGTATCGAGTGCCCGGAAAGCAGATCACATTCGACTGCCTGGTGCCGCTGGCGCTGGAGATCCTGAGGAAGAGTCCGCACGCGCGAAACGCGATCCGGCAGACGTACACCCATGTGTTTCTCGATGAGTTTCAGGACACCACAAAAATCCAGTACTTGTTACTTAAGGAAGTCTTCCTCGGCGGCGACGCTGTTGTCACCGCGGTCGGCGACGTCAAGCAACGGATCATGGGCTGGGCCGGTGCGTTGGACGGCATCATGCAGACCTTCGCCACGGACTTCACGGCTCAACGGCTGACTCTGTACCAGAACTACCGATCCGAGCCGGTCCTGCGCCGAATGCAGAACCGCATGGTTAAGGACATGGATCCACCAGCGGCGGTGCCACTCGCAGAGCTTGCTGGAAGTGCGGGCTCCATTGAGGTGCTGCCTTTCGCCACGTCTCTGGATGAGGCAGTGGCGATCGCAGGCCGAATCAAGGCTTGGCTCGGCGCCGATATTCCGCCGAGTGAGATCGCTGTCTTGGTCCGCAAGCAGCCCCACCTGGCGTGCCGGCTGCTGATCGATGAACTGAACGCTCGTGGCATCGCGTCGCGCAACGAGCAGAGTCGTCAGGATCTGACGGCCGAGCCAGCCGCGGCCTTGATTCTCGATCTCGTCCGGGTCCTGGCTGACGGTCGCCGGTCAGCGGCTTATGAGCATCTGATGCGCCTGGTCACTCAGACCAGTCTGACCGAGGAGATGGCGTTGCGCCGCTCTAGGGCCGTGACTCGCTTCTTGGAGGCGAAGCGTGAGTGGTTCCGAGAGTGCACAGCAGCACGATCGGATCCGGCGGAGTGGAGGAGAATCATCTCCGAGTTCCTTGAGTTGGTCACCCGGCCGGTCCTGCGTGCCCTTTCGCCCGAGTACCAGCGTGGCAAGCGGCTGGCCCAACTCCTCGAGCAGACCACTGCCGTGTTCCAGGAAGAACTCGACAAGGATGGAGATCCCGTAGCAGCTATGGTGCGGCTCTCTGAAGAGGATGCCGTCCGAATCCTGACGATCCACAAGAGCAAGGGACTCGAGTTCGAGAAGGTCGTGGTCTTCGGGGTGGAGCAAGAGTTCTTCTGGGGAGAGGACTACAGGGCGGAATTTTTCGTGGCGATCTCAAGGGCCAAGAATGAGCTGATTCTGACCCATTCACAACGACGTCCTCGCCCGACGGACGCGTCGAAGTCATGGCAAGAGCTACGCAATCCGATGCAGGAGTTCCTGGACTATGCCAATGAGAATTAGTGCGTCCGTATCGAACTGTGTGCACGAAAGGAGGAAGCGTGGGCTACGCGAAGGTAAGTCCGAGTTCACGAGACGGTCGAATGACATGGCCTTAACCTAGCCCTTGCGCGGGGGAACGTGTCGATCTGCGACTCTCTGGTGCTCCAAGTCGCTGACTGATCAAAATGAGGTGGTTTCGCGTAAAGCGAAGTTCGACACGTGCCCCCTGAGCTCTACCAAGAACCTGTTGGCGCTGATACGTCGACGAGTTAGCAGTTTTTTATGTTTGTGTCTGGCTTGATCCTGCGTGTGAGAGTCGGGTCATTGGCGTTGAGACGGTGTTTCAGCATGCGTCTTAGTGTTGATCGGTGTCGGTGCTGGAGGCGGTCTTTTGCACGACCTTGGTGACATTCCACGACCTTCGTGTGCGTTGCACGACCACCCCGGGGTCGTGCAACAGGCACCAAGGTCGTGGAGTACGGCCCGGGGTCGTGCAATACACGGGTGGGGTGACCGTTGCAAGCGGCCTACTAGGGATGCGGGGCCACGACGCCCCGCCCGCTGATAACTCTGAGGGTTGACCCTGACACGGTGTTAGGGCGCATGCTGGAGCCATGGCCGAGACCACGAGCCTCATGACGATCGGCGAGTTCAGCTCATTGAGTCGCCTGTCGGTACGCATGCTGCGTCACTACGACGCTCACGGCGTCCTGGTACCCGTGGACGTTGACCCGTGGACGGGATACCGCCGCTATGCGCCGCACCAGCTGCGCGACGCCGCGGACATCCGGAACTTGCGTGATGTCGGGTTCGGCGTCTCCGCCATCTCCGCCCTGCTCGCCGCCCGCGGCACCCCGGCATGGTCGGCTGCGCTGGAGCTCCAGCGCGAGACCGTCGTCGAGGAGGCGCGCGCCGCCCAGGCTCGGCTGGCTCTCATCTCTCGCCTTATCGAAGGAGAAACCAGCATGTCCATCACCGTCGAGCGCCGCACCATCGCGGCCATGACCATCGTCGCCCTGCGCGACGTCATCCCGACCTACGCCGACGAGCACCTTCTCTGGGCTCGCATGATGCCCGAGATCACCCGGCAGGGCATCAAGCCCGTTGGCCCGTGCGGAGTGATCGAGCACGACGCCGAGTTCACCGAACGAGATGTCGACGAGGAGATCTTCCTGTCCGTCGCCCCCGGAACAACGGCCGCGTCCCCGCTGCAGGTCCACGAGCTTCCGGCTCGGGACTGCCTCGTGGCCCACGTCGTCGGGCCGTACGACCAGCTCACCGGGGCCCATGACCGGCTGGCCACCCGAATCGCCGCAGAGGGGCTGACACCCCCGGCCGACGACTCCCTGGCGGGGAAGGCGTTCAACATCTACCTCACGACGCCGGACGCGGTTCCCGCGGATCAACTCGTGACCGAGGTATGCATCCCGCTCGGCTGAGCGTGCAGTCGCACGACAGCGAAGCCCGGAGTGATTGCGGCAATCCGCCTCGTCGGTGAAGCCCGGGAAGGGGCGAATCATCGGCGAGGCGGATTGTCCAGGGATAGAACCCGCAGCGCCTGGCGGTCAGAAGTAGCCGGCTTTCGTGTCGGACCTTCGTGAGACTCTGTTGGCATGGAGAACAACTACCTGGAGGCGGTCGGGTTTCTTGCCGACTGGCAAGCAACGTATGACCTGCTAACGCCGCCTGCAATGATGGGCCTGCCGCGCAACGATCAGTTCAACCACATCGTGGTCTACGCCGACGACTCAGGAGCCAACATCTGCCTGTTCGAGACGGCGGACGGCACCTCGAGCGAGTCACTCACCGTTGCTGGCCCTGCGCGAGTCAGCGTCGAAGGCTGGCAGGTCGTTCCGGGCGTCGCTCACGTCAGCGTCCTCTACGAGGATGGTGAGGAGATGACTCGCCTGCTGATGTGGGTCGATGACCCCCATATGTATCCGGTGCATGGGCTTGATGCGGACGGCCCGGTGGCCCGCTTCCACGACTACCGGGTTGGTGCGATCGCCGTGAACGTCGAGGTGTTCGACTCGGAGGAGGAGTGGAAGAAGACCCAGACGCCGATCAGCATGAAGGACTCGCCGGCCAAGAGGATGGACGAAGACCTGCCCGACGAGGTCTACATCGGCCCACGGTTCGTCGCGAGCCCGTGGCTGTTCGCGCTCTACGGCGGCGAGGCCGGGCCACAGGATGCCAGCCCCATCGGCATGCTTAAGGCCGTCTGCAATGAGGTGACGATCGTGACGAACCGCCTCACCGGAAATCAGTGGTACAAGGTGAACGCCGATTGCGGATTCCCCATCACACTGGGGCTGCCCATCGACACAACACCTGCGCCGCAACCCGGGAGCGTGGTGGACGGCAAGGCGTTTCTCACGGGCACTACGGGCTTCTGGCTATCCGACTACCAGGAACCGTACGCGTAGCGCCGCGCGCCGGCGGCGCGGGTCCTCGGAGTCCGAGTGAGGCCGGCCCCCCAGAGGGGGAGCCGGCCGGGCGGCGTCGATCAATTACCGAATCAGCCGAGATGCTTCTCGAGGTGGTCGTGGTAGGCGGCGAGGTCCGCCTCGACGTTGGGGTTCTTGAAGATGTCGAAGATGCCGAACTCGGGCAGCACCTCGAAGCCGCAGAAACGGAAGGTGCAGGTGATGTTGCTGAGTATGTCCGCCAGCGAACGCCCCTGGAGCGTCGGGTTGGACGGCTCATCGAACGCCTCCCGGGGCGCGTTCCACGTGGTGCAGACGAGCGCCTTGCGCGGTGCCATCAGCCCACCCGAGCCGTACGGCTTGGTCGGGTCCTTGCGCGTGCGGCCATCTCCGGTCAGGAAGGTCTGATCGTGCAGGCCGACGTTGAACACCTCGTCGGTGTACTTCTTCCAGATCCACGGTGCGGAGAACCAGTTGATGGGAGTCTGCACGACGACGACGTAGGCACTGCTGGCCGAGCAGGAGTACGAGTCCATCGCCCTGGCCGCGATAGCCAAGAAGTGCTCGATCGCGCGTCCATCTGTGTATCACTACTACGCCACGAAGGAGGAGGTCTATCTCGACCTGATGCGGCGCGAGTACGCCGCATGGGCGGCGGAGATGCGCGTGAGCTTCAAGCGGCGGATGGCGCGGGAGGAGTTTTGCCGCGAGCTTGCCGAGTCGCTGCTCGGCCGCCGGCTCATCCTGCAGCTTCGCGCTATCAATGACGTCTCCCTGCGCAGCAAGTGCGGCGATGAGGCCATCAAGGACTTCCAGTGCGACATCCACACGTTCTTCGTCGAGCTTGCGGAAGTTCTGCGCAGGCAGTTCCCCAATGCGGCGGAGTCCGAGCGCGCAATGTTCCGGATGCAGCTCACAATGTACAGCTACAGCATCTACCCAATGCTCAGCTACCCGGAGGGATTCGTGGGGCAGGGCGGACGGATGAGTCTGTGCGGCGAGGTTACGTCGATTGAGCATCTGGTGACGAAAGGTCTCATGCTCCTCAGCGCCGAACTGCACTAGTCGAGAGGCTCGGCTTCGAAAGTGGTATCGCAAGCCCCCGCGCAGCGGCCGACCCGCGTGCCGCCCGGCCGCGTCGAGCTAGCGGTTGGTGTAGGCCTGGCAGTTCTTGTCGAGCCATCGGCGTCCGATATCGAGGTCGCCGTCAATCATGGGCACCACGATGTACGAGTGCATCTCGGCGAATTCCGGAGCGTAGGTGGTGATGGCGTTGAGGGTGGGGAAGGTGCCCAGTTGCACCTCGGCGCTATCCATGCGCGTGGCGTCCCGGCGTCGGCTGCGTTCAAGTACTCGTCGATCCAGCCGCACTGCCAGTACAGGGCCTCGGAAACCGCGAGGTCTCCCTCGGCCACGTGAACCACCACGCCGGTGGAGTCGGGGTCCAGCCCACTGTCCTCCAGACTGCGCCGGGCCGCCGGGTTCTCTGCATCGGCCTCAAAGGTGAGGTCGGAACCGTCCTGCGTCTGAACGGTGGCGCCTGCGGCCTGTGGACAGAACATGACCGCCTCTTCTCGCAACCATGCGACACGCCCGCCTCGGAATCGAAGGATACGCGCCGCAGGTACCTGTGTGTGCCTTTCAACCCGGTTCTTCGGACTCGCGCGCCCGGGCGGAGCGGAAAGGGGCGGCGGTACGCGTACTCTCCGCCCATGACGCCGACGCCGCCCCGCCCGCCCTACGAGCCCGCCACCGCGCTCGTACTCCAGCGCCTCGAGGCCGCCGGCGGACTCCCGCCCCTGAATAGCGCCACGCTGCCCGCCCGTCGCCTACCGGTCGCCCAGCGTCGCGCCGCCTTCCTTGCGGCCCACCCGGAGGTGCGCCTGCGCGAGGAGACCCTGACCCGCGAAGACGGGACCGCCATGCCGCTGACGGTGGTGCTCCCGCCCGACGACGAGGTACAGCCCGGCGCTCCACTGCTGCTGTCCATCCACGGCGGCGGCCGGGTGATGGGTTGCCGCTTCGACGACCTGGCCGCCCCGGCCAACTGGGCGCGATGCTTCGGCGGCATCGTCGTCGCCCCGGAGTACCGCCTGGCCCCGGAGCACCCCGCACCCGCAGCGGGGGAGGACTGCCTGGCGGCGCTGACCTGGGCTGCCGCGCACGCCGCGGACTATGGGGCGGATCCGGAACGCATCGTGGTCGTCGGGCCCAGCGGCGGTGGGGGACTGGCCGCCTGCCTGGCCCTGGCCGCCCGCGACCGCGGCGGGCCCCGGGCGCTGGGCTACCTGCTCGACTACCCGATGCTGGACGACCGTACCGGGCTACCCGGCCCCGACGGCACGGTGCAACCGCCGTCGGCCCGCCAGTTCCCCGACGACGGGCTGTGGCCGGCGCAGTGGAACGACTGGGCCTGGGAACAGATCCTGCCCGGTCGCCGCGGCGGGTCCGAGGTGAGCGAATACGAGGCGGCCGGCCGCGCCGTCGACCAGCCGGGCGCTCTGGCCGGGCTGCCGCCGGTGTTCCTGTCGGTCGCCGACGCCGAAACCTTCCGGGACGAGGTGGTCGCCTTCGCCGCCGCCCTGTGGCGCGACGGCGGGGACTGCGAACTGCACGTGTGGCCGGGCGCCACCCACGCCATGGAGTACGTCAGCACCACCTGGCTGCGCGACGGCCTGGAGGCCGCACGACTGAGCTGGCTCACCCGGCTGCTGGAGCCCGAAGACCCGCGCCTCAACCTGTCGCGGGTGATGGGGGAGGGGACCTTCCCGACGATTACGGCGGCTGCCCCGGGCGGTGGGGCCGGCGGCGAGCTCAATGACGAACAATGACGGACTGGGCCGGCCACAGGCGTGTCCGTGACCGACCTCGGCACGTTAGTTCTACCGGTCTCGGCGCGTCATTAGTGCCGGTCTGGGCGTGTTACTGGTGCCGGTCTGGGCGTGTTACTGGTGCCGGTCTGGGCGTGTTACTGGTGCCGGTCTGGGTGGAGGGCGGCCATGAGCGGCTCGTAGTGAGCCACAACCGCCTCGCGGTAGGCCTCCGCGTCCCCGGCACGGGCCGCCTGCAGCATCGCCCGGTGGGCGTTGGCGGTCTTGACGATGTCATCGGGGTGCGGCGCGTCAAGCATGGGAACCGTCATGGTGTGGATCGCCCACAACGCCTCCATCAGGTGTGCGAAGAGCTGATTGGGCACCGGCGCCAGCAGCATCCGGTGGAAGCCGCGGTCCTGGTCGGTGAAGGTCTCCCCGCGCGCCGCCAGCGCCTCCATCTCATCCACTACCGCGTCGATCTCGGCATCTTCGCGCCCATGCCACGCCCCCAGCACGGCGTCGGTCAGGGCCGTGTCCAGGGTGCGGCGGACCTCCACCACCTCGCGCAGGCTGCGGTAGTCGTCCCCCGGCTTCAGCAGGCCCCGGAAGACGAGCGACTCGACCATCGGCCGCATGGATACCTGGCCCACGAACATGCCATGGCCGTGACGCACCTCCACGATGTCCAGCGCGGTGAGCGTGCGCACGGCCTCCCGCACGGAGGAGCGCGATACGCCCAGCGTCTCGCACAGCTGCGACTCGGTCGGCAGGGGATCACCGGGCTGCAGGTGGGACAGCAGGATGTAGTCCTTGATGGCGTTCATCGCGCCTGTGGCCTGGGTCGTTGCTCCGCTTATTGAGGCGTAAGCGCCCCGCTTCATGTCCACCACGGTGATCGTTCCTCTTCGGCTCCGGTAACGGTGTCCTGCTTGTGCGTGTCTGCTGGCCAGGGGAGAACGGGATGGTTCCCGGGTCATCGTTACACACAATCACGGCTCCGTCCGGGGATTGATCAGATGTCTGATGCCTGCTACAGTGATTCTACCGACGTCAGACAACAGACGTCCGATCTCAGGAGACCTCAATGACGATCTCGACTCCCCGCGCCTCCCGCCGCGACTTCATCCGCCTGTCCTCCACCCTCGGCGTCGCAGCCGGCCTGACCGCCGCCCTCGCTGCCTGCGGCGGCTCCGACTCCACCGGTACCGGCTCCGGCGCCACCACGTCGGCGGGCGAACCTGCCGCCAACGCCGCCGCCTCCAACGCCGACGGCACCATCACCGCCGGCATCTCCTACGAGCTGGGCACCAACGGCTACGACCCCATGACCACCTCCGCCGCGCTCACCGTCGCCGCCAACTGGCACACCCTGGAGGGCCTGACCGAACTGCACCCCGCCACCCGCGAGTGCTACGCCGCCCTGGCCGCCGGCCTGCCCAACCAGGTGGATGACACCACCTACGAGGTGACCCTGCGCGACGGCGCCGTCTTCTCCGACGGCACGCCCGTGACCGCCGACGACGTCGTCTTCTCCTTCGAGCGCGTACTGGACCCGGACAACAACTCCCTTTACTCCCAGTTCATCACCTTCATCGACTCCGTGGCGACGAAGGACGACGCCACCGTCACCATCACCACCAAGTACCCCTACTCGCTCGTGGCCGAGCGCATCAGCGTGGTCAAGATCGTGCCGCGCGCCGCCGTCGAGGCCGATGCCGCCGCCTTCGACATGAACCCCATCGGCACCGGCCCCTACACCATGACCGACAACGGCGCCGCCTCCCAGACGATCGTCTTTGAGCGCAACGACAACTACAACGGCCCGCACCCGGCGCTGGCCAAGTCCATGACCTGGCAGATCCTGCCCGACGACACCACCCGCACCAACGCCATCACCTCCTCCGCGGTCCAGGCCATCGACGCCGTCCCCGTGGCCAACCTGGCCACCATGCAGGCGCCCATCACCGTGGCCGCTCAGCAGGGCTTCTCCCTGCTGTTCGCCATGTTCAACAACGCCACGCTCTCCGACGTCCGGGCCCGCCAGGCGATCCTGTACGCCCTGGACTACACCAAGATCTGCGAGACCGGTATGGGCACGCTCGCCACCCCCGCCACCTGCTTCGTCCAGGCCGACCACCCCGCCTACAGGCAGGCCAGCACCGTCTACACCTACGACGCCGACAAGGCCAAGTCCCTGCTGGCCGAGGCCGGGGTGACCAGCATCAACCTGCTGTGCTCCGACCACGGCTGGTTCGCCTCCGTCCGCCCGATCATCCGCGAGAACCTCGAGGCCCTGGGCATCACGGTGCACTATGACGAGAAGAAGTCCGCGGATGTCTACTCCTTCATCGACTCCGCCCAGGGCGACTGGGATGTGGTCATCGCCCCGGGTGACCCCTCCGTCTTCGGCAATGACGCGGACCTGCTCATGCGCTGGTGGTACGCCGGCGACACCTGGACCGACACCCGCCTGCACTGGAAGGGCACCGACGCCTACAACCAGGTGCAGGCCGCCCTGGACGAGGCCGTCCAGCTCGACGGCGAGGCCCAGGTTGCCAAGTGGCAGGAGATCTTCGACCTGATCGCCGCGGACGTGCCGCTCTACCCGATCTTCCACCGCAAGTCGCCCACCGCCTACGACGCCGAGGCACTCGTCGGCTTCCAGCCGATCGCGCTGACCGGACTGTCCTTCGTCGACGTCGGCACCACCGCCGCCTGACCCCCGGCAGCCCAGACCTACCCCCGGCAAAGGACTACCCCAGTGTCCAACCTCCTCCGCCTGATCGGCCGCCGCCTGGTGGCACTGCCGATCATGGTGCTGGGCGTGACACTGCTCGTGTTCGTCGTCATGTCGTTCTCCTCGGCCGACCCGGCGCGCCTGGCGCTGGGGGAGGCCGCCACGGCAGACGCCCTCGAGCAGTACCGCCAGGCCCACCACCTCAACGACCCGTTGCTGCAACGCTTCTGGGACTACCTGGTGGGCCTGGCGCACGGCGATCTCGGCACCACCTTCACCGGCGTGAAGATCACCGATATGGTCGCCAGCGCCTTCCCCATCACCCTGCAGCTGACCTTCATCGGCATCTTTCTGGCCGTCATCGCCGCCACCATCCTCGGCGTGCTCGCCGCCCTGTACCGGGACGCCTGGCCCGACCAGGTCATCCGCGTGATCTCCATCCTGTGCCTGGCCACTCCCTCCTTCTGGCTGGCCCTGCTGCTGATCCAGTGGTTCGGCGACATCCCCGGCGCCACCGGCGCCTTCCCCTCGGTGGTCACCCAGTGGGTCTCCCTCGGCGACGACCCCGGCGCCTACGTGCGGCAGATCTTCCTGCCGGCCCTGGCCGTGGCCGTGCCCAACACCGGCACCCTCACCCGCGTGGTGCGCACCGCCATGGTCGAGGAGCTCGACCGCGACTACGTGCGCACCGCCATCGGCGCCGGCATCCCCAAGCACGTCGTCGTCGCCCGCAACGTGCTGCGCAACGCCCTGATCACCCCGCTGACGGTGCTGGGCCTGCGCCTCGGCTACGCCATGGGCGGCGCCGTGGTCATCGAGATGATCTTCAACATCCAGGGGATGGGGCAGCTGATCTTCCAGGGCATCACCCGCAATGACGTCAACATCGTCCAGGGCGTGTCCATCACGGTCGCACTGGCCTTCATCATCATCAACATCGTCGTTGACATGCTCTACGTGCTGGTCAACCCGAGGATCAGGAGCGTCTGATGCCCCACCGCCGCACACTGGAGAAGGTATCCGCCCCCGGCCTGCGCTTCCAGGGCTGGCACCGCCTGCCGCTGGGCTCCAAGATCGCCGTCATCGTCCTGGCCGCCATTGCCCTGCTGGCCGTCTTCGCCCCGCTCGTGGCCCCCTACAACCCGGGCGCCACCGGCCTGGCCTCCGCCCAGACCGTCACCCATGTGGAGGGCGTGGGCGACGTCGTCTCCTCCGACCCCGCCGTCGCCCCCTCCGCCGCCCACCTGTTCGGCACCGACGCCACCGGCCGGGACATCTTCTCCCGCGCCGTCTACGGCGCCCGCGTGTCCCTGGTGGTGGGCCTGAGCGCTACCGGCATCGCCCTGGCCCTGGCCGCTGTGCTCGGCGCCATCGCCGCCACCAGCCGCAAGTGGATCGGGGAGGTGGTCATGCGCGTGCTCGACGTGCTCATGTCCTTCCCCGGGATCGCGCTCGCGGCCGTGCTGGTGCTGGCCATGTCCGCCTCCGGGCTGCCTATGGTGGCCGTGATCATCATCGCCACCGCGATCGTGTACACGCCCCAGCTCACCCGCGTGGTGCGCGCCAACGTCCTCGCCCAGTTCGGGGAGGACTACGTAGCCGCATCCAAGGTCATGGGAGCCCGCGTCCCCTGGATCCTGGCCAAGCACGTGGTGCGCAACTGCGTCGCCCCGATCATGGTCTACGCCACCGTCCTGGTGGCCGACGCCATCGTCTTCGAGGCCTCGCTGTCATTCATCGGGGCCGGCATCAAGGCGGTCAACACCCCCACCTGGGGCAACATGCTATCCGAGGGCAAGGCCCTGCTGCTGTCCGGCCACTGGTGGCCGACCTTCTTCCCCGGCCTGATGATCCTGATCACCACCCTGTGCCTGAACATCCTGTCCGAGGGCCTGACCGACGCGATGGCCTCCCCACGCATCCGCGCCCACGTGGACGTCGAGGCCGATGAGGAGGCCATGCAGACCGAGCAGGCCTGGGACGAGGCCGGCCACGCCGTCCGCGTCCACGCCGACGACGCCGCCGACGCTGTCCCCGGCGGGCAGAAGAGTGCCCTGACCGGGATTGTGGAGCCCGCCGGCGAGGAGGTACCGCTCGCCGAGCGGCTGGCCGCCCTGCGCCGGGCGGAGCTCGCCCGCCACGACCGGCTCGTCTACCCCACTCCGGAGGCGGAGCCCGTACTGGAGGTGGAGGACCTCTCGATCGCCTTCCCCGCCCAGCACGGGGAGGTCAACATCGTCGACGGCGTGTCCTTCTCCGTGCGCCCCGGCGAGACCATGGGACTGGTCGGCGAATCCGGTTGCGGGAAGTCCATCACCTCTATGGCGGTCATGGGACTGCTGCCGGCAAGCGCCCTCATCACCGGGCGGGTCCGCTTCCAGGGCCGCGACCTGCTGGAGCTGAGCCCCAAGGAGCACAACGCCCTGCGCGGCCACGAGATGAGCATGATCTACCAGGACGCCCTGTCCTCGCTGAACCCCTCCATGCTCATCCGCTCCCAGATGAAGCAGCTCACCTCCCGCGGCGGCACCCGCAGCGCCGAGGAACTGCTTGAGCTGGTGGGCCTGGACCCGGTGCGCACGCTGAAGAGCTACCCGCATGAGCTGTCCGGCGGGCAGCGTCAGCGCGTGCTGATCGCCATGGCGCTCACCCGCGACCCCAGCCTGGTCATCGCTGACGAGCCCACCACCGCCCTGGACGTGACCGTGCAGAAGCAGGTCATCGACCTGCTGAACCGGCTGCGCGAGCAGCTCGGCTTCGCCATGGTGTTCGTGAGTCACGACCTGGCCCTGGTGGCCAAGGTCGCCCACCGCATCACCGTCATGTACGCCGGCCAGGTGGTCGAGCAGGCCACCACCGCGGAGCTGCTGGAGAACCCCGTCCACGAGTACACCCGCGGCCTGCTCGGGGCGGTGCTGTCCATCGAGGCCGGCTCCAAGCGCCTGCACCAGGTGCGCGGCACCGTCCCCAGCCCGCAGGAGTTCGTATCCGGGGACCGCTTCGCCCCGCGCTCGTCCCATCCCGACGTCGGCCTGAACACCCGCCCGGTGCTGCGGCCCGTGGCCGGGGCACGCGAGCACTACTACGCAACCACGCCCGAGCTCGAGGCGATCCTCGCCCAGGAGGCCCACTGATGAGCGCCGACAAGTACGCCGACTGGAACCCCGAGACCGACCCGGTCATCGAGCTGCGCCACGCCCACGTGATCCACAAGTCCCGTACCGGCAAGCTCTTCCGCCCCGACACCGTCCACGCCGTCAACGACGTCTCCCTGACGGTGCGCCGCGGCCAGACCCTGGGACTGGTGGGCGAGTCCGGCTGCGGGAAGTCCACCACCGCCCGCGTCATGACCGGCCTGCAGCCGCTGACCCGCGGAGAGGTCTACTTCAAGGGCCGTCCGCTCGGGCACTCCGCCGCCGACCGTCGCGCCCTGGGGCGCTCGGTGTCCGTGGTCTTCCAGGACCCCGCCACCGCCCTGAATCCGCGCATGATCGTGCACGACACGCTCATCGACCCGCTTAACGTCCACGGCATCGGCTCGCCCGCCGAGCGGGAGGCCAGGGTGCGTGACCTGCTGCACCTGGTGGGGCTGCCGCCCAGCGCCCTGGAGGTGCTGCCGCGGCAGATCTCCGGCGGGCAGCGCCAGCGCGTCGCCATCGCCCGGGCGCTGGCCCTGGACCCGGACATCATCGTCGCTGATGAGCCCACCTCCGCCCTGGACGTGTCCGTGCGCGCCCAGGTCCTGAACCTGCTGCAGGACCTGAAGGCCGCCCTCGGCCTGGGCCTGGTGTTCATCAGCCACGACATCAACACGGTCCGCTACGTCTCCGACCGCATCGCCGTCATGTACTTCGGCCGCATCATCGAGATGAACACGACCGCGGAGATCTTCGCCCACCCCCGGCAGGAGTACACGCGCACCCTGCTCGGCGCCGTACCCAGCCTGCTCGAGGCCTGACCGGCCGGCCCCGCAAACCCACCCCGACCTGCAGCCCGACCTGCAGCCCGACCTGCACCCCGACCTGCACCCCAACCTGCACCCCAACCTGCACCCCAACCTGCAAGGAAACCATCACATGGACACCCGCTTCACCGGCGTCATCCCGCCGGTCATCACTCCCTTCAAGCACGGCGAGATCGACCTTGACTCCCTCCGCCGCACCGTCGACTTCCTCGTCACCTCCGGCGTGCACGGACTGTTCATCGGCGGCTCCTCCGGCGAGATCGCCTACCTGACCGACTCCCAGCGCGACGCCGTGTTCACCGCCGCCGTGGAGCAGGCCGCCGGGCGCGTACCCGTGCTTGCGGGAGTCATTGACACCACCGCCCACCGGGTTATCGAGCAGGCCCGGCGGGCCGAGTCCCTCGGCGTCGACGCCGTCGTCGCCGCCTGCCCGTTCTATGCGATCAACGACGCCGGCGAGATCGCCGACCACTTCCGTGCCATCGCTGCCGCGCTGAGCGTGCCCCTGCTGGCCTACGACGTGCCCGTGCGGCTGAACGGCAAGAAGCTGGACCGCGACCTGCTTGTGGCCCTGGGCAAGGAGGGCGTGCTGGCCGGGGTCAAGGACTCCTCCGGGGATGACGTCGGCTTCCGTCGGCTGGTCGCGGCCAACGCCGCCGCCGGACACCCCCTGGCGCTGCTCACCGGGCACGAGTGCGTGGTAGATGGCATGGCGCTGCTGGGGGCTGACGGCTGCGTGCCCGGCTACGGCAATGTGGAGCCCCGCGCCTACGCGGAATTGTGGGAGGCTGCTCGCGCCGGGCGCTGGCAGGAGGCCCGCACCATCCAGGAACGGTTGTGCGCCGGCTTCGAGATCGTGTACGTGCCGCGCGGCCGCTCCGCCGACGCGTCCGGCATCGGCGCCTTCAAGACCGTCATGGCGGCCCAGGGCACCATCGACACCAATGAGATGGCCTTCCCGGTGCGTGCCCTGGAGGGCGAGACCCGCGCCCGGATCCTGGCGATCGCCCGCACCCAGGGCCTGATCTGAGATGGCCGCCGTACCCGGCCGGGACGGCCACCGGCCCACCCCGAGCGAGGTGCTGGTGGGCGTGGACGTGGGCGGCACCAAGATCGCCGCCGCGCGCGTCGACGCCGCCGGAGCCCTACGCGGGCCCGTGCAGGAGGTGCCCACGCCGGCCCACGCGGGTCCGGCCGCCATGCTCGACACCATAGCCGGGCTGGTTGTGGCCGTGGCCGCCGAGGGCGCGGGCACGACGGCGGCGCGGCGCCCCGGTCCGGTGGCGGCGGTCGGCATCGGCGCGGCGGGCGTAATCGACACCGTGCGCGGCACGGTCGTCTCCGCCACCGCCGCCATCACCGGCTGGAGCGGAACGGATGTCGCCGGGGGAGTGGCCGAGCGACTGGCCGGTGCAGGCCTGGAGCGACTGGACGGCACAGTTCCCCCGGTCTACGTCGACAACGACGTCAACGCCTATGCCGCCGGCGAGGCCTGGATCGGGGCCGGAGCCGGGGCCGCCTGCGCGCTGGTGGTGGCCGTGGGCACCGGCGTCGGCGGGGCGGTGATCCTGGATGGGAGCGTGCACCACGGGGCGCACTTCCTGGCCGGGGAGATGGGGCACATGCCCTGCGGCCTGGCGGCGGGGGAGCGGTGCACCTGCGGGCGGCCCGGCCACCTCGAGGCGGTGGCCGCCGGCCCCCAGATCGCCCGCCGCTACCGGGAGGCCACCGGCGCCCAGGACGTGGTCAGCGCCCACGCCGTCGAGCGCCTCGCCCGCGCCGGTGACCCCGACGCCCGTCGCCTGTACCGCGAGGCCGCCACCGCGCTCGGGCAGGCCATCGCCGGCGTAGTCACCGTGCTCGACCCCGACCGGGTGATCATCTCCGGAGGGCTGGCCCGCTCCGGGCGGCTGTGGTGGGATCCGCTGCGCGAGACCGTGCGTCGTGAGCTTATCGAGCCAGTGGCCACGGACTTGCCGCTCGTGCCGGCCGCCCTGGGCACGGCCGCGCCGATCATCGGGGCGGCCCACGAGGCCGCCCGGAGCCTGAGCCGTGCCGGCTGAAGCCCGCCCGGGCGCCTAGCTGCTGGGCGGCGTCACTCAGCCCACTGCCCAGCCACATCATCGCGCTGCATCAAGGAGTCTCATATGCAAACCCGCAACCCCGTACTCGAGCGCCTGCGCGGCGGACTGATCGTCTCCTCCCAGGCCTATCCCGGTGAGCCCATGCGCGACCCGCGCACCATGGACCAGGTCGCCCGGGCCTGCGTGGCCGGGGGCGCGGTCGGCATCCGCGCCCAGGGCCTGGCCGACCTGGCCCTGATCACCCAGCACGTGGACGTGCCCGTTATCGGGCTGTGGAAGGACGGCAATGAGGGCGTCTTCATCACTCCCACGCTCACCCACGCCATCGCCGTGGCTGCCACGGGCGTGCAGGTCGTCGCCCTGGACGGGACCCGACGTCCCCGCCCCGATGGCCGTACCCTCGCCCAGACCGTGTCGGGGCTCAAGGCCGCCCGTCCGGGCGTCCTGGTCATGGCCGACTGCGGCAGCCTGGACGATGCCCGAGCCGCGCAGGACGCCGGCGCCGATATCCTGGGCACCACCCTGGCCGGATACACCGGTGAGCGTCCCGTCACCGACGGGCCGGATATCGAGTTCGTCGACCAACTGGCGGCGATCGCCCGGGTCCCGGTAATCGTAGAGGGCCGGGTGCACACCCCGGCGCAGGCCGCGCTGGCCATGGATCATGGCGCCTTCGCCGTCGTGGTCGGCACGGCCATCACCCACCCCGCCACCATTACCTCGTGGTTCGTTGACGCCGTCACACGGCGGTGATGGAACCGGTGTGGTTCTTGTTGCGAATGCGCCTGAAGTGTTTGGTGTGGGCCACAAAACGGTACGCCACGCCGAGGGAAACGCCGCCATATCTGACAAATCGCCCCGTTTATGCATAGCGTTACGGCCAGCGGTACCGCATCGAGGTGCCCAACCGTCGTTCAGACGCCTAGACAAACGAGTATCCGATCGAGAGGCAGATACATGTCCATCAACCGCACCGAGCTCATTGCCGCCATCGCCGAGAAGGCCGGCCTGACCAAGACCGACGCCGACGCCTTCCTCGGCGCCTTCCAGGACGTCCTGGTGGAGAACGTCGCCAAGGGAGAGGCCGTCAAGATCACCGGTCTGATGGGTGTTGAGCGCGTCGAGCGCGCCGCTCGCACCGGCCGCAACCCCCGCACCGGTGAGGAGATCCAGATTCCCGCCGGCCACGGTGTGAAGCTCACTGCCGGCTCCGCCCTGAAGAAGGCCGCCTCCGGCAAGTGACCCGCAAGGGCCACACGGAGCGTCAGGGCCCCGAGGCGGCCTGAGGCTCCCGACCGCGCAAGGCGCGTCGCCCCCCGCACGGGCGGCGCGCCTTCGTTGTGCCCCACCACTCCCTCACAAACCGGAATGGTGCAACCACCACCAGACACCGCCAGGTCGGTAGGCGTTACGTGCCGAGGTCGGTAGATGTTACGTGCCGAGGTTGGCAGTCCTGCCCGCGGCAGTTGCCACCGCCTACGAGTCCGGGACCCGCTTCCTTCTGACGGACGATCCGGTTGGCGTGCGGGACCGCTACCTTCCGGGTATGACCGCCCCATCATCGCCTGTTCCCCCGGTCGGTCGGGATGCGCCCGGCCCGCGTTCCGCCCTGGTATTGGACGGCCTGGCCAAGGCCTTTGGGCAGAAGATCGCCGTGAATCTGCTCTCCCTGTCCATCCCCGCCGGCAGCCTGTACGGCATCGTCGGCCCCAACGGAGCCGGCAAGACCACCACTTTGTCCATGGCCACCGGCCTGCTGATGCCCGACGCCGGCCGTGCCCTGGTCCACGGCGTGGACGTGTGGGCTGATCCCGCCCGCGCCAAGGCCCTGCTCGGCGTGCTGCCCGACGGCCTGCGCACCTTCGATCGCCTCAATGGCCTGGAGCTGGTCACCTACTCCGGGTTGCTACGCGGCCTGTCCCGCGACGTCGTCATCCCTCGCGCCACCCAGCTCCTGCACGTACTGGACCTGTGGGATGCGGGCACCACGCTGGTGGCGGACTACTCCGCCGGAATGCGAAAGAAGGTGCACCTGGCGTGCGCTCTGGTCCACTCGCCCAGTGTGCTGGTGCTGGATGAGCCCTTCGAGGCGGTTGACCCCATCTCTGCCAAGACCATCCAGAGCATCCTGACTGACTTCATCGCCGCCGGCGGCACCGTCGTCATCTCCAGCCATGTCATGGTGACCGTGCAGCGCCTTTGCACCAACGTGGCCATCATCGACCAGGGACGCGTCGTCGCCGCCGGCACTACCGCTGAGGTGGCCGCCGGCGGAGACCTTGAGGACCGCTTCGCCCAGCTCGTCGGCGCTCGCACGTCCCGGGAGGAGCTGTCATGGTTGCGACCCTCGTCCGCCTGAGGTGGCGTATAACCCTCAACGCGCTGCGCAGCAATACCTGGGCCGCGATCGGCCTGGTCCTGGGGACTGCGGGTGCGCTGGGAATGCTGGCCCCGCTGGTCGTCGGGGCCATCGCCCTGGGACATGCCGACACGGCTGCGGCGACCGCGGTTATAGGCGCAGTCGGCGCCGTCACCACCCTCGGCTGGGCGGTAGCGCCACTGCTGCTTACCGGCGTCGACGTGACTCTGGATCCGCGCGCAATGGCTGCCTGGGCAGCGCCTTCCCGCGCCCTGAGCCGAGGACTGGCGGTGGCCGGCGCCGCCGGGGTGCCCGGCATAATCACCGGGATGGTGCTGCTCACCCCGGCCCTGACCTGGGCCGTCGCCGGGCGGCTAGGCGCCGCCCTGCTGGCGCTGGCGCTAGCCCCTGCCTGCCTGGCTACCTGCGTGCTGCTGGGGCGCAGCATCGTCGTAGGCGCGGGGGTCTCCTCCTCCCGCCGCGGCCGCGACCTGCTTGCCGTCGTCGGCTTCTTCGCGGTCATGGCGCTCGCCCTGCTGCCCTCCCTGCTGAATGCGGTGCTGGATATGGAGCAGTTCGATCTGAGCGGGGTGATGACGATCGCCAGGGTCCTGGGGCTGACACCATTCGGCTGGGCGCTCGCGGCACCCGGATACCTAGCCCAGGGCGAGACGGCGGCGGCGGTGGCGCTGAGCGCTGGGGCGGTCGCCCTGCCGCTGGTACTGGCACCGATCTGGCACCGGGTCGTGGTCCGTGTCATGACTGGGCCCGCACGTAGCCGCACCCGCTCCCACGCATACGCCGCGGCGTCGGTGCCCGGGAGCGAGTCCGCTAAGGACGGCGCAATCGACGTGCTGCCCTGGCAGCGCCGGCTGGAGCGGATCAGCTCCGGCCCGACGGCGGCCGTGGCCGCGCGCTGCCTGCGCTACTGGCGCACCGACCCGCGCTACCTGGTACAGGTGGCGGCAGTCCTCCTTGTTATCGCGGTGTTCGTCGGGACTATCGGAACCAACTACAGCACCATGACGGACTCCACCGCCAGTGGGAGCACCGTAGTCTTCACCGGCGCCAGCTTCTCCCCGGGGCAGGCGCCGGGCGCACTGTTCATCGTGGGGCTGCTCACCGCACTGCTGGCCGGCTGGATGACTCACGACGACCTGGCCTTCGATTCCACGGCTTTGTGGACCCATATTGCTGCCGTGCTGCCCGGGCGCAGCGATCGCCGCGGGCGCGCGCTTGCGGTGGCTATGTGGCAGCTGCCCCTGCTCGCCGTCGTGCTGCTGCTCAGCGGCTGGCTGACGGGCAACTGGGCGCAGGTGCCCGCCTACCTGGGGGCAAGCCTGGGAATATACGGCGTATCGCTGGCCTGGTCGAGTCTGGCCAGCGCGGCGCTTCCCTATGAGACGAACGCGCCGGGTGAGAACCCCATGAAGTCGCGTACCTCCGGCACCGCATTCATCGCGGCGCTGCTGCAGATGGTGGGAATGCTGGTGATTGGCGTGGTCTGCCTGCCGGTCCTGGTGGCGCTGATCGCCGTCGTGGTGCTGGAGGCCTGGCCCTGGGGCTGGCTGCTGCTGGCTGGCGGCGCGTTATGGGGTGGGGCAGCGGCTTGGATCGGATCGGTACTCGGCGGACGCGTCCTGGACCGGCGCTACGCCGAGGTGCTTGCCACCATCCGATCCTGGCCCGGGCACGATGCCGCATGACAGGCGCCTTCGGCCGAACCCGAAGGTCCCGCCTTCCGGCGGGCTGGTCCGGCACGCCGTAGCATGGGCACGCGGCGCGGGAGCGCCGTCCACCGGCCTCGCGGAAGAGGCCGCGGGTCCGCTTCACCCAAGCAGCATAAGGAAAACCAACCATGGAGCTTGTCATACTCGACACGGCCGAGGAGATCGCCTCCCGCGCCGCCGATGCCATCGAATCCCTGCTGAACGAGAAGCCGAACGCCGTACTCGGCACCGCCACCGGCTCCAGCCCCCTGCCCCTGTACGACGAGCTCACCCGCCGCTGCGCCGCCGGCCGCATCTCCTTCAAGGGCGTCACCGGCTTCATGCTCGACGAGTACGTCGGCCTGCCCGAGGGACACCCCGAGCGCTACGCCACCTTCATGGAGCGCAACCTGCGCTCGCGGGTGGACATGGCCCCCGGGGCCCTGCACGGCCCCGACGCGCTCGCGGACGACCTGGAGCAGGCCTGCGCGGACTACGAGTCACAGATGGCGGCCGCCGGCTACTGCGACCTGCAGATCCTGGGCATCGGCGCCGACGGGCACATCGGCTTCAACGAGCCCGGCGGGCCGCTGGACTCCGCCACCCACGTCGACGTGCTCACCGAGCAGACCCGTTCGGACAACGCCCGCTTCTTCGACGGCGATATCGATGCCGTCCCCACCCACTGCCTCACCCAGGGGCTCGGCACCATCATGAAGGCACGCAAGCTGGTGCTGATCGCCACCGGCGCCAACAAGGCCGAGGCCATCGCCCACCTGGTGGAGGGCGAGATCACCCCCGACTGGCCGGCCACCGTCATGCAGAACCACCCCGACGCCCTGGTGCTCATCGACCGCGAGGCCGCCGGCATGCTCAAGCAGCACTAGCAGTGCCCCGACGGCGGCCCGGCGGCAGCCTGCCGGTACTGCCGTTACTGCCGGTGTCAGTGCGGCCGGTGCGTGGTCTACGGGCCAGGTGCCGGCTGCACTGGTGCTCGCGAGGGACTGGAGAGGTGGCGAGGAGGATCGCGCGGCGAGAACGTCGGGGAGAGAGTCGCCACAGGCGCCCGGTCGTGGCTGCACCTGCCGGGCGGCATACACTGTGCGGCATGCGTCAGATCTCCGTCGGGCCTCAGGCCAGCACCGATCCCGCCGGTCCCGCCTCTCCCGCCGGCCCGGCCGGCGAGCCCAGTCAGTCTGCGGGAACGGCCGTTCTCGAGCGCGAGGAGCTGAAGTCGACCGACGACGGCGATGCAGACCGCTTCGCCCACTACGCCGACAAGCGCAAGGCCGAGGCGGCGATGCGCACCGGTCGCCCCGTAGTCGCCCTGTGCGGAAAGCTCTGGGTTCCCAAGCGGGACGCGTCCAAGTACCCGGTGTGCCCCACCTGCAAGGAGATCTACCTGCAGATGCGGCCCGGCGGTGACGGCGACCAGGGCGGCTCCGGCCCCAAGCGCCCGCGCTTCCCCTTCGGACGAGGCGGTCGGTGACTCCCACGCGCCGCCCCCAGCCATCGCACAACCCGACCCAGCCCTCCATCTTCGCCGCGGAGAACCTCTCCCCGGCCTACCCGCAGCGCGCCGCCTGGGGCACCACGCGGCCGCTGCGCGCCTGGCAGGCCGCCGCCCTGAAGCAGTACCTGGAGGCGATGCCGCGCGACTTCCTCGCCGTCGCCACCCCCGGCGCCGGCAAGACCACATTTGCGCTGCGCATTGCCACCGAGCTGCTCACCGCCGGCGAGGTGCACAAGGTGACCGTGGTCTGCCCCACCGAGCACCTGAAGTACCAGTGGGCGGAGGCCGCCGCCCGGGTCGGTATCCGTATCGACCCCTCCTACGCCAACTCCCAGGGCGCGCTCGGCTCCCAGTTCGACGGCGTCGCCGTCACCTACGCGCAGGTGGCGGCCAACCCCAACCTGCACCGCGCGCGCACCGACCGCACCCGCACCCTGGTGATCCTCGACGAGATCCACCACGGCGGCGACGCCCGCAGCTGGGGGGACGCCATCCGCGAGGCCTTCACCCCTGCGCGTCGGCGCCTGTCCCTGACCGGCACGCCCTTCCGCTCCGACGAGTCCCCGATCCCGTTCGTCACCTACACCGAGGAGGCAGGCGGCATCAAGCGCTCCCGCGCCGACTACTCCTACGGCTACGCCGAGGCCCTGGCCGACGGCGTGGTGCGACCGGTGATGTTCATGAGCTATTCGGGGCAGATGCACTGGCGCACCAAGGCCGGTGATGAGGTTGCTGCCCGGCTGGGTGAGCCGCTGACCAAGGACATGGAGTCCCAGGCCTGGCGCACCGCCCTGGACCCGGGCGGGGAGTGGATCCCCGCGGTGCTGGCGGCCGCCGACCAGCGCCTGACCGAGGTACGGCGCCAGGTGCCCGACGCCGGCGGTCTGGTAATCGCCTCCGACCAGAACTCCGCCCGTGCCTACGCGGGTCAGTTGCGCGCCATCACCGGGCAGGCACCCACCGTGGCCCTGTCGGACGACTCCGGTGCCTCCAGCCGCATCGAGACCTTCGCCGCCTCCAAAGACCGCTGGCTGGTGGCGGTGCGCATGGTCTCCGAGGGCGTGGACGTGCCCCGGCTGGCGGTGGGCGTGTACGCCACCTCCGCCTCCACGCCGCTGTTCTTCGCCCAGGCCATCGGCCGCTTCGTGCGCTCCCGCGCCAAGGGGGAGACCGCCAGTGTCTTCCTGCCCTCGGTCACGCCACTGCTGGGCCTGGCCGGTGAGATGGAGGCCGCCCGCGATCACGTGCTCGGCAAGCGGGGCACGGAGGAGGACTCCCGGTTCGGCTCCCCGGAGGACCGGCTGCTCGCCGAGGCCAACCGCACCGAGAGCGCCTCGGATGATCTGCTGGGCGGGTTCGAGGCGATGGACTCCACCGCCGAGTTCGACCGGGTCCTGTTCGACGGCGGCGAGTTCGGCACCGGCGCCATGGTCGGCAGCCCCGAGGAGCAGGAGTACCTGGGCCTGCCCGGGCTGCTTGAGCCCGAGCAGGTCACCGCCCTGCTGCGCCAGCGGCAGAACCAGCAGATCAAGCAGCAGAAGCGCCAGCAGGCGGCCGCGCAGCAGCGCCGTACCAATTCTGGGGTCGACGACGCCCGTCGGCGCGCCGCCGCCCGCAAGGAGCTGTCCAAGCTGGTGGGGGCCTGGGCGCGCCGCTCAGGGCAGCCCCACGGGGTGATTCACACCGAGCTGCGGCGCGTGTGCGGCGGCCCGGAGGTGGCCCAGGCCACTACCGAGCAGATCGAGGGGCGCATCGAGACACTGCGCCGCTGGTTCGTCGGGCGGCGCTGACCGCCGCCGCGCTGCCCGGGCAGGGGCTGGCGGCGGCGAGCGTCGGGGCCGACGCGCGTGGCGCGGCTGGGCGCGCC